>NZ_JBQFPE010000014.1:0-126323 GCF_056534225.1 Ruegeria sp. E1
CAAATCCGCCGCATAATCAATCCAACCAGATGCGCCAGATCCTCTCTTAGCTCAGGCCGACATCTGTCCCAAAATCCCTGACGACGGACAGAGATCGCGAAAAGATTTCCAGAGCAGCGCTTTATCATTTCAGGTCGGCTTTCGACCTTTCTAGGGGATGTACCAAGCAATGTTGAAGTTGGCCTCTGTCGTGATCTAATTGCCAACCCAAGGTTCTTGACGGAATTGACAGAGGGGTGTCGAAATCGGGGAAAGTGCCACTACCACTCTAGAGGTCTTGATCGGCTAACATGCCCAACGTGGAATGAGGGATCTGGAAGAAAAGTATGAGGCACACGTTTTCAAAGCATGTGCGTCTCTTGTAACCTAATAATTGTGCCAGAGTTTCGTTAGTTTTTCAGAGTCGGGTAATTCCTGATATCTGTAAGGTCGAACCCTCATAAATTTCGCGCCCGCAGCGAATGACAGCAATACGGGCCGCAATGCTGCGATGATGGTTCTTGGCCAATGGCAGCTCTGGGCCGACGGCGACCCGAACTAGGCACGTCCGAGCCGCCCTGCTCCAAATTGGAGCATCAGTGGTTACTCTCGATCACGGAGACGCTCTTCAAGCCAATCCAGCACTTCACTTTCAACCCATCCCACCCGGTTCGAGCCCAGCTTTACCCGCTTGGGGAATTTGCCTGCTTTCTCCAATCTGGCGATGTGTTGGGGCGAATACAAAACCAACTCTTTGAGCGCCTTCTTCGATAGTATCCTCATCACGATAACTCCTTTGATAAGGAGCATCGCGATGCCCCGGTTGCGGTTGCCCGGTTCCAGGTTCATCAAGAATATCTATAGATTGCCGATCTGACGAGGTTCTTGTATGTTTCTTTAGGATCCGAAATGGCCCGAATGTGGGTCATCGTTCTGCACTCGAACCTCCTAATAAATGTGTGCCTGGGGGTATCGTTTGGGGTATCGAGGAAAACCACATTGAGATTAATGGTTATTTACCAGACTCTTACATTGAAAAGTAGAGTCCTCTCCTGGCACCATGATTTCCCTACATGCATCATTGTTTCGAATGGGTCGCCAATCATGGCGTTTTCCGTTTTATTGTTTCGCACACAGCGCCACCTGTCGCAGTGATGCAGCAAGGCTACAGGTCAAGTCTCAATCTGGGTCGTATCCTCTCGAAACATGGTTCTAGATATCAAGCTGAGCGAATACGTGCCGTCCGCGCAGCGGGTTTCCGCACCGTAAACAAATACCCTGTTTGCCCCGTCCCCGAGTTGTTTTATCCCCGGCGCAGCAGTCTGGTGAGGGGCAAAAAATGAAACTCAGCGCATTGGAAATTTGTTGCATCGTATTGGCAAGCGCCGTGGCGGTGGCTGGTTTTGTCGGCGCGGCGAATGCGCTGATTTCGGTGATTTGAGGTTTTACAAGAACCCGCCCTAACACACGCAACACCATTGGCACACTAGCCGGTGATCGGTGAAATTCCCCCAGAGAAAGCTGCCAGAATGGGGGCCGCCAGCGCCAGTCCTGCGCGTAGGATACTACCTGCCCCCTCGGACAGGCCATGAGACGAACGCCATTCTTCAAGATCAAACGCGTCTTCGCCTTCGGCCCGGCTGGCCATATCGGCAAGGGTCCGGACCCGGCTTTCCAGGATTACGGCCACGGGCAGGAAATAGCTTAACATCAGCAGGCAGAAATACGTGCCTGTAAACAATGCCGAGGCCGAGACCAGCGCGCCATAGGCGGCCTTGTCCTCTTCGGCAACTAAAGGCATCGGCCAATGCATCCAGCTGGCGGCAAAGAACATGCCGAAAGTCAGGATCACGCTGGACATATACAGTTGATAGCGGGTTTGCCGCAGGTTTCCGGACAGCTCCTTGGATGTCTTTTCGATATCGCTCTCTTCACCTTTGGCCAGGCACAGGATCATTCCGACGATCAAGGATCCGATGGCAAGACCCGCCAGCGCGTTAATCAAATCAAGAATGCGCCGGAACAGGGAAAAGACCGGGTTGTCACCGCACTGCCCTAGCAGCCAACCGTCCTCCGGCGTTTCACATCCCGGTAAGGTGCCTCGGGACAGCGCGGTTTCAAAGACATCCTTGCCGACCTGATGATAGACGCGCGGTGGTTCGCCCGTGATGAACTGCTGAATCGTCGGCAACAGCGCCAGCAGAAAGATCACCAGAACCGTGGCGACCGAGGCAATTTTCGTCTCGCGCTCAAGCGGACGGGCCAGATTGCGGGCCAGAACGGCTGCGGGCAACAGGGCCAGAGCGATAAAGAACCACGCCGCCGCCAGGAACCGAAACCGTCCCACCGATTCCAGCCAGTTCGGCCCATCGCGCAGAATGGCCACCGGAACCTCCATATTTGCCGTGATCATGTGGCGCTGAATGACCAAGTAGATCGCAAACACGCAAATCGGAAACAAGACGATTAGGAAATAGCGAAGCTTTACCCAACGTTTATGCAGAGCAGACCTCATATGTTGCCGACAGAAATCAGCTTTATCCTAGCACAAAACCGCAGTGATATCGCCGCATGCCATCGGTTGCCGCAAATCATCCCTGACCTTCGACCAGCGTTTTCAGATTTTCCAACCCACGCTCATAGTCGCCGCCGACCCATCCATCCATCATTAGACCCATCCAGCGCGACATCGGGTTCAAACCAAGATCGGATTCGAACCCCCATGTAACCTGCGTCGCCGACCCTTCGGATTGCAGAACGAATGACGCCGAGGCGGTACCCATCGGGCCGAAATCAAGTGCGGTTTTCACCATCTGGTCATCGGTGCTTTCGACAATTTCCTGCGATCCGGTCCCGACCTGCGGGTGCTCGGAACTCCAGTTCAGGGTATTGCCGACGCCTGCCTCGGGGCCGGAATAAGACAGCTTGGTCTCAGGATCGCGCGACAGCCAGGGCGACCATTTCTCGGTCTCTTGCATCGAATTCACATAGGGAAATATCGCTGCTGCCGGGGCATCGATGGTAATGCTGCGCGAAACTTCGGCCTTGCCGGGCAGCAGATAGGATACCCCGACCAGCACAAGAACCAGAACAATCAGGAAAAGAAAAATGCGTTTGACGAACCTCATAGGTCATTCTCCGAATCCGGTGACAATGAGGCCTTCATACCAAAAAACGGCGCGGAATCAGAGGGCTGATCCACACGCCGGCTGAAAACTGCAATTCAGACAGGCTGAAATCAGCCCTGTTGTTAAGGTTGATAAGGGATCGAGGAATGGTGCAGCACGATGCGCAGAACACCTTTGTCGTCTTTCTTGTAGCCAAAGCTTTTGTCGACCTGCGTGACCTGGCCGTCTTTGTCCGTCAGCATGACCGACCCCATCCACATGGCAACGTCGCCTTCGACAAAACTTGCTGCGGTAACGCTTTCCATCGACCGCCAGCCTTTGATCCCGAAACCGCCATCGCGCGGGAATTCGGTGTCGTGGCCGACGAAATAGGCAAGCGCACCGTGGCTGGTCGGGCGAAAGGTCTGATCCCCGGAAGCCATGGTAGGTTTGAATAGGACCGGGCCGAGGGTATAGCCATAAGCCGCGTCCAGCACGTTTTCGGCCACACCGCGCGCCGCATCGATGCCGCCGTCCTCGTAGGCTTTCGAAATTGCGACCAGACCTTCGCCCCAGGCAGTTCTGGCAGCGGCCAGTTCATCGGTTGTAATCGGCATGGTCCTGTCCTTTTCTGTCCACCGCGTTTCCCGGCGTTATTTGGCAGCAGTTGCGTCCCAAATCAATGGGTTCAGGCCACGAACAGCCGTAGCCTCGGCCCGCGCGGTCCAAATTCTAACTAAATTCGCGGCATTATCCCGGGCAAGTGCAAGGAAATGAAAAGGGTTCGACCGCATTTTCGAGATACGCCGTGGGGGCGGAAATATTAGGGTGAATGTGGTGGATAAGATAATCACGCTGGAACAAAAGGAATCCGTGCGGTTGGACCCGGATCGGGTGAACGGGCTTTATCGGCAATTGGGCGACAAAAACGCCATGGACGTGCTGTGCCGAACGATTGAAGAACTGGCCGTGCGGCTGTCGAACTGCGAACGATACTGGCGTCAGCGCGACTGGGCAGGGCTGCGCAAATGCGCGCGGTCGCTGGTTGCGATTTCGGATCAGATCGGAATGACCGCCCTGGCCCGCGTGGCTGGCGATGTCGCTCTGACAATCGACGCTGGGGATGCCGTTGCAACAGGTGCTACGCTCGGCCGGTTGATCCGTGTGGGTGAGCGGTCATTGGCCGCAGTCTGGGATCAGCAGGATCTGACAGTCTGACAGGGGTTGCGGGCAGATCGTGGGCGGATAATCTTGGCGCAAATTGAACGGACTAGGAATGCCATGACCCTATCCTTTGCATCGCCGGATGACCAAACGATTGCGCTTGATGTCATTGCGCAACCCGATCTCGAGGGGTGGCTGGCGGATCAGCCTGATCACCTTGCCGCTTGGGTTGCGGCAAACGGGTTCACCGGGGCACTGGGGCAGGCGCTGCTGCTACCGGGGTCCGATGGAACCCCGGACCGCGCGATTGCCGGATACGGGACCGCCGCCAAGCGCGCGCGCAAGCGGTTCCCACTGGCAGCCGCTGCCGAGGCTTTACCCAAAGGCACCTATCGCATTGCATCGGGTCTGCCGGATGCCGCGCGCGATATGGAGTGTTTTGGCTGGCTGATGACAGGCTATGGCTTTGACCGTTACGCGCAGCAATCGCCTGCCAACGCCGCTCTTGTCGCGCCAGAAGGTGTGGATGTCGCCCGCATCGAAGCCATGGCCAATGCCGAAGCTCTGACCCGCGATCTGGTCAACACGCCCGCATCCGACATGGGTCCTGCGCAATTGCAGGCAGCCACTGAAAGTCTTGCGCAGGCATTCGGTGCAACCTGCGATGTAATTCTTGGAGATGCGTTGCTTGATCGCAACTTTCCAATGATCCACGCAGTGGGTCGCGCCGCAGAACAGGCCCCGCGACTGATCGAGATGAAATGGGGCACAAGCGGGCCAAGACTGACCTTGGTTGGCAAAGGGGTCTGTTTCGACACGGGCGGGCTTGACCTGAAACCAGCTGCCGCCATGGGCCTGATGAAAAAGGACATGGGCGGGGCGGCCAATGTGCTGGGACTTGCGCATATGATCATGGCGCTGAAGCTGCCTTTACAGCTGCGGGTGCTGATCCCGGCGGTCGAAAACGCGGTCGCAGGAAATGCATTCCGGCCCGGAGACATCCTGACCGCGCGCAACGGGCTAACGGTTGAAATCAACAATACAGACGCCGAGGGGCGGCTGGTTCTGGCCGATGCGCTGGCTCTGGCCGACGAGGACGCGCCTGATCTGTTGATTTCGATGGCGACCCTGACCGGGGCTGCGCGGGTTGCGCTGGGCCCTGACCTTGCTCCGTTCTACGCCACCGACGATAGGGCTGCGGACTCGGTGCACCGTGCAGGACACAGGGCCGCCGATCCGGTCTGGCGTCTGCCGTATCACACGCCTTACGAGGCCATGATCGAACCCGGAATCGCTGATCTGGATAACGCACCCGCAGGCGGGTTTGCGGGGTCGATCACCGCCGCCCTGTTCCTGCGCCGCTTTATCGGGAACAGCCGCTATCTGCATTTCGACATCTATTCGTGGCAGCGCAGTAAAGAACCCGGGCGTAGCAAGGGTGGTCTGGGTCAAGGACCACGTGCATTGCTGACAGCCTTGCCCGAGATGCTTGGCCTATGACCCAAAAGCGCGTCGTTCGCCCTGTTGTTAACCTGTTGCGGAGCCCCGACGGCCCCCGTGAACGGCAGTTGCTGTATGGCGATACCGTAACCGTCGCAGAAGAGAATGACGGGTGGAGCCATATTGCCTCAGACAAGGACCGGTACCAGGGCTGGGTCGCGTCGGACCAGCTTGGCGATTTGTCGCCGCAGACCCACTGGGTTCTGGCCCCGGCAACCCATGCCTATGAACAGCCGGATATGAAAAGCCCCGACCTTGCATCTCTGAGTCTGGGCAGCAAGATACGGGCGCTGTCGGAACAGGATGGATTTCTGGAAACTGAGCTGGGGTTTATCCCCCGCGTCCACACCGTTCCGGCCTATACCCGCCTGAACGACCCGGTCGCCGTGGCCGAGCAGTTTCTGGGCACGCCCTACCTATGGGGCGGCAACAGCCGGTTCGGGCTGGATTGTTCAGGTCTTGTGCAGGCTGGTTTGCTGGCCTGTGGCGCCGCCTGCCCTGGTGACAGCGGCGATCAAGAGCTTGCGTTGGGCGAGGCCTTGCCAAGCGGAACACCTGCAGAACGTGGCGATTTGCTATTCTGGAAAGGCCATGTCGCCTGGGTCGCGGGCGACAACCTGTTGCTGCACGCCAACGCCTATCACATGGCCGTTGCGTTTGAGCCGTTGGATCAGGCCATCGCGCGGATTGCGAAACACGGGGACGGGTCGGTTACAGCCCACAAAAGGCTCTAATCCGGGTCAACAGCCCGGATCAGCTTGCGCTCAAGAACCCGCAATACCGCCCGCAGGTCATGGCCGCGTTTCAGAATGCGGCCATCCATGCCGACGACCGAATACATCCCTTGCCGCAATCGCAGGCGCGGGTGTTTTTCCACGCGATAGATCGGATGTTCTGCTGTACGTCGGAAGATGGAAAAAACCGCCATGTCCCGCAGGTTCGAAATACCATAGTCGCGCCATTCCCCGGCGGCGACCATCCGGCCATATACGGATAGGATATGAGACATCTCGCGCCGGTCAAAGGCCACCGGCATCTGCGCCGACTGAGATGGAAAGCGGCTGGGAGGCTGCATGTTCATACGCCCAGCCTTGCCGGAAATCGCTTTTGAATCAAGCCCGGTGAAATCCGGTGTGGTATTTTTGAATCTGTGTTACCGGCGCCCGACCTGCCGACAGATCAGGATCACCGGCAGCAATCCCACCGCCAGAATGACCAGCGACGGCACCGCCGCGCCTTCAAGCCGTTCGTCCGAGGCCAGCCTGTATGCCTGTACCGCCAGAGTGTCGAAATTGAACGGGCGCATGATCAGCGTCGCGGGCAATTCCTTCATCACATCGACAAAGACGATCAACAGCGCAGTCAGCAGCGACGGTGTCAGGATCGGCAGATGCACCCGGCGCAACGTGCCCAGCGGCGTCTGGCCCAAAGACCGCGCAGCGGCGTCCATATTGCTATGTACCGTGCTCTGCCCACCCTCATAAGCGCTGAGCGCGGCGGCCAGAAAGCGCACCATGTAGGCGGCGACCAACAGCCAGATTGACCCTGTGACCAGCAGACCGGTCGATATATCGAAGGTCTTGCGCATCCACGCATCCAGCGCGTTGTCAAATCCGGCAAAGGGCACGATCAGACCCACGGCAATCACCCCGCCCGGAACCGCGTATCCCAACCGCGCCAGATAGGCTGCCATGTTCGAACCACGCCCGGGCCTGAGACGCTGAAAGAACCCGACGCTGATCGCGGCGCAGACCGTGACGACGGCAGCGGTTCCCGCAAGGATCAGAGAGTTCTGCACAAACCCGACATAACGGCGGGACAGCAGGTTTTGTTCCGACTCCAGCCCCATCTGCACAAGGATCACGACTGGCAACAGGAACCCGAACAGAACTGGCACAATGCAAAGCGTAAAAGCCGCAGCAGCCCGCCAGCCTGTCAGCCGCGCGCTGCCCATCCCCTCATGCCGTTTACCGGATTGATAGTATTTTGCCCTGCCGCGCTGCGTCCGTTCGGCCACGGCCATGATCAGGGCGAAACCAAGCAAACACAGCGCCAGTTGCGCCGCTGCGGCGCGGTCGGCCATGGAAAACCAACTGGTGTAGATACCCGTGGCAAATGTTTGCACCCCGAAATAGGCAACTGTGCCGAAATCCGCGATGGTTTCCATCACCGCAAGCAAGACGCCACCGGCAATCGCGGGGCGCGCCATCGGCAGTGACACCCGCCAGAAGGCCGCCCACGGGCCATCCCCCAAAGCACGCGCGGCCAGAAAAGCAGTGGCGCTTTGTTGCAGGAACGCAGCCCGTGCCAGCAGATAGACATACGGGTACAGCACCAAAATCAGCATCACCGCCGCCCCGCCAGTCGAACGGATTTGCGGGAACCAATAGTCTCGCGGTCCCCATCCCATCACCTCGCGCAGGGTGGCCTGCACGATGCCGGGGTGATCAAGGATGAAGGTATAGGCATAGGCCAGCACATAGGCCGGGAAGGCCAGCGGCAGGACCAGAGCGATCTCCAACAGTCGCACGCCGGGGAAGCGAGTCATCGTCACCAGCCAAGCGGCTCCGACGCCGATGGAAAACGTGCCGATGGACACCAGCACGACCAACACCAGCGTCGTCTGCGTGTATTTCGGCAGAACCGTCGATATCAGGTGGGTGATCGTGTCAGTTCCACCGGTGATTGCCGCCAGAACCACCGCAACCATCGGCAAAAGACAGGCAGCGGCCACCGCATAGGATATCCCGCCCACCAGACGAGTGCCCAATGCGCCGCGATTGCGGGTTCCGTGTTCTGCGTATTCGACTTCGGCCATGTACCGGGTTCTTACCTGACGATCCCAAGCGATTTGCCTTTATTCGACCAAAACGCTCGGAAACACCAGTGGGCCGGTCAACAAATCTGGGTCATGTGCTGCACGGGCCTTAGTCGTAAACGCGCTGATCCTCGATGACCAATCCGTCCTTGGGCAGGGAACCGGGGGTCACAACCTCGATCACGCCTTTCAGTTTCAGCACTTCGATCACTGATTTCGCATAGGCCATGTCATCACCACCGGCGCTTTCGATCTGCACGGTCATCGTATCCATCTCGCCCTGACGGGCTGCGATGACCCGCGCTTTGACGATCTCGGCATGTTTGTCGACCAGCGCAGCGACCTGTTCAGGGCGCACGAACATGCCCTTGATCTTGGTGGTCTGATCCGCGCGTCCCATCCATCCCTTGATCCGCAGGTTGGTACGGCCGCAGGGGGACTGCCCGGGCATTATCGCCGAGAGATCGCCGGTGGCAAAACGGATCAGTGGATAATCGGGGTTCAGCGACGTCACCACGACCTCGCCCACCTCACCGGGGGCCACGGGTGTTCCGGTGCCGGGGGTCACAATCTCGACGATGACATGTTCATCGATGATCATCCCCTCCATCGCCGGGCTTTCATAAGCGATATTGCCCAGATCGGCGGTGGCGTAACATTGCAGGCAGGCGATGCCGCGATCCGCATAGTCCTGTCGCAAGCTGGGAAACAGCGCTCCACCGCCAACAACCGCCTTGGAAAAGCCAAGCGTGACGCCCATTTCTTCGGCCTTGTCCAGAATCACCTTCAGATAATCCGGTGTCCCTGCGTAAGCCGTACAGCCAACGTCCCGCGCAGCGGTGACCTGCAATTCGGTCTGCCCGGTTCCCGCAGGCAGCACGGCGGCCCCAACCGCGCGTGCGCCGTTTTCAAAGATCATGCCCGCCGGGGTCAGGTGATAGCCAAAGCAGTTCTGCACAATGTCGCCCGGCCCAACGCCTGCAGCGTGCAGGAAGCGGCCCATGCGCCACCAGTCGTGATCGGTGCTGCCGGGTTCGTAAATCGGGCCCGGAGATTGAAAGACATGGTGAAAATGCCGCGCCGGTTTGACAGTAAATCCGCCAAAGGGCGGGCGCGAGGCCTGCGCCTTGATCAGATCGGCCTTGCGCAGCACCGGCAGTTTCACCAGATCTTCGACCGATGTGATATTGCCGGTCTCGACCCCCGCCAGATGTGCGGCAAAGCCGGGCGCGGCCATGGCCCGTTCAAGTTGAACCTGCAGCGCACTGGAGTGATTGGCGGCGCGTTCATCGGCCGAGCGGGTTTCGAGCGTATCATAGAATTTGGTCATCGAAAGATCCTCCATCCGCTTACAGCCACCGTTTGCGGCGACGGTACGAGCGCACGTCGCGAAAGCTTTTGCGGCCTTCGTCGGACATGCCGAGGTAAAACTCTTTAACATCCGGGTTTTCGCGCAGCTCGGCGGCAGGGCCATCCATCACGACGCGACCGGATTCAAGAATATAACCGTAATGCGCGAACCTCAGCGCCACATTGGTATTTTGTTCCGCCAGCAGAAAGGACACGCCTTCTTTCTCATTCAGGTCTTTGACAATGCCAAAGATCTCTTCGACCAACTGCGGGGCCAGACCCATCGACGGTTCGTCCAGCAGGATGGTTTCAGGTCGCGACATCAGCGCCCGGCCCATCGCCAACATTTGCTGTTCCCCGCCCGAGGTATAACCCGCCTGGCTTTTGCGGCGTTCTTTGAGACGAGGAAAATAAGTGTAAACAAGCTCCAGATCCTGCTGGATCGCTGCCTTTCCGTCCTTGCGGGTATAGGCCCCGGTCAACAGGTTTTCCTCGACCGTGAGGTGTTCGAAACAATGGCGGCCTTCCATCACCTGAATGACGCCTTTCTGCACCAGCTCGGCTGGGTTCTTGTCGTGAATGCTCTGACCGCGATATTCGATCGTGCCCTTTGTGACCTCACCCCGTTCGGACTGCAGCAGGTTCGACACCGCCTTGAGCGTGGTGGTCTTTCCCGCCCCGTTGCCGCCTAGCAAAGCGGTGATCCCACCCTTGGGCACCGAAAGGCTGACGCCTTTCAGCACGAGGATCACGTGGTTGTAGATCACCTCGATATTGTTGACCTCAAGCAGGGTGTCCTGCGTCTTGCCGGCGTCCAGCATCCGTCCGCCTTTCTTTTTCTGAAACAAACCTCCCGGCGGACATCCCGCCGGGAGAGCTTTTAGGGTTTACGAGCAATCCTCGTTGATCGGCCAAGGCGCATTCTCTGCGGCGTAGGCCGCTGCCTTTTCCTTTTCGAGTGGCTCGATCGATGCGCGATCCGGGGTCAGGTGATCAGATGCCTGAACGAACTGGCTGCCGTCCCATTCCAGAATCCAGCCGCCTGAATGCCCGGTGTGATCGCTACAGGATGTGCTGAACGGCGCAACCATGCCGGTCATCCCCAGCTCTTCCAGACGCGCGTCGCTGATGTCGAGGTTCTCAAGACCCCAGCGCAGCTGTTCGGCATTGATTTCACCGGTGCCGAAATGATCCTGCGCGGCCTTGATACCCTCGGCCAGGATCATCGAGATAACCAGACCGCGATTGTAGAATACGCCCTGCATCTCTTCTTCGTTCGACTTGGTCTGACCTGTGTCAACGACATGTTTCTTGATGTCCGCTAGAACAGGCGCGTCCAGAACGGGGCGCGAGTAGCTGATCGACTTGTACCCCTTGCCCTGATCGCCAACCAGTTTCAGGTCAGCATCATGCCCGGACCACCAGACACCGATAAACTGATCCATCGGGTACTTGGTTTTGACCGCCTCGGTGATGGCGCCCGCATTCATCGCGCCCCAACCCCACATGATCACATAGTCCGGGCGTTCGCGGCGGATCTGCAACCATTGTGCCGACTGGTTCTGCATCTCTTTCAAACCCACCGGGATTGGCAGGAACTCGAACCCATGCTCGGCGGCTTGCGCCTCATAGAAGGGGATAGGTTCTTTGCCGTAGGGGTGATCAAGATGCAGGAAGGCGACCTTCTTGCCATTCAGATTGCTCAGATCGCCGTCCGAGACATAGTTCAGGATCATGGATGCCGCATCCCAGTACGATCCGGGCGCATTAAAGGCCCACTGGAACACTTTGCCATCAGCCATCGGCGAGAACCCGTAGCCCGGCGCAAGGATCGGGATCTTGTCCACATTGGTTTTTGGCAGCACCTGAAGGGTGATCCCCGTCGACCAGGGCTGCGTCACCACTGCCGAGCCTTTGGTCTTTTCATAGCATTCCACACCTTTTTCGGTGGAGTATCCGGTCTCGCATTCCTCAAAATTGATGGGCACGCCGCCGATGCCGCCATCGCGCTCGTTCAGCATGATGAAATAGTCGCGCTGCCCATTCATGAGCGGAATACCCGTAGCCGCAAAAGGCCCCGTTCGATAGCTGAGATTGGGCGCATAGATTTCAGCCGCCGCAGCCCCTGCGGTCAGCGCCGCGGCTAGCGACACCGCGGCAAGTTTGGCAAAATGTTTCATCAAGTTTCCTCCCATTGATTGTTCAGATGTCTTTTCGTCCTTGGTCAGTGCGGGAACGGCCATGTGAGCAGTTTTTCACGTATCAATCCCCATAACCGGGCCAGCCCGTGCGGTTCGATGATCAGGAAAAACACGATCAGCGATCCGACGATCATGATGTTGAGGTGTTCCACAGTGGCCGAGCTGATGTGAATTCCCAGCGCCGATGGCACGGTGTTCAGCACAACCGGCAGCCCGACGATCAGAATCGCCCCCAGATAATTGCCCAGAATAGACCCTAATCCGCCAATAATCGCGATGAACAGAATGCGAAAGCTAAGCGGGATGTCGAACAGGTTGGGTTCAGCCGCACCGCGCCACATGAAGACGAACAGGGCGCCGGCAACACCCACGATGTATGAGGAAACGGCAAAGGCCGTCAGCTTGGATTTCATCAGGTTGATGCCGATCAGTTCGGCGGCAAAGTCCATGTCACGGGTTGCTTTCCACGTTCGCCCCAGCTTGCCCCGTGTCAGGTTGATCGCCACGATGGTGATCAGCGTCACGATGCCAAGGACCACATAATATTGCACCACGGATGCGGCCTGCGGCCCGGCGACAAAGACGCCAAAGACATCCAGATTCGGCACCTGAATCGCGCCCGAGGCGTTGTAGTTGTAAAGCCAGCCCCATTTTTCAAACAGCCAGACCAGAAAGAACTGCGCCGCCAGCGTGGCAATTGCCAGATAGAACCCTTTGATGCGCAAGCTTGGGATGCCAAACATCACGCCGACACCGGCACTAAACACACCCGACAGCAGGATCGCAAAAATCGGGTTCATCCACGGCATCAGGGTGATCATCTTGTAACAGGCATAAGCGCCTACACCCATGAAAGCAGCCGTCCCAAGGCTCAGCTGCCCCGCATAGCCGGTCAGGATGTTCAGCCCCAGCGCAGCCAGCGAATAGATCAGGATCGGGATCAACAGGGTCTGCAGTGCGAATTCACTGGCCAACAGCGGAAACACGACCCAGGCGCAGAGCAACACAATGGCCAGCAGAACCGCGTCCTGCCGGATCGGAAACAGGGATTGATCCGAGCTGTAAGAGGTCTTGAATTGCCCTGCGATCTTGTAAAACATCAGTTGGTTTCCTTTGGGTCTGCGGTCAGCATCCGCAAGTATGGTCAGGATGGAACGGGTTGGCAGCGCGCACCGCGCCGCCCTAGACCCTTTCGATGATTTTTTCTCCGAACAGGCCCTGCGGGCGGAACAACAGCACAATCAGAGCAAAGACAAAGGCGAACCACGTTTCGGTATTGCCGCCCAACAGGGGCTGACCCCAGTAGATCTCGAACAGCTTTTCCAGCACGCCGATCATCAGGCCACCGATGATCGCGCCGGTAATGCTCTCCAGCCCGCCCAGCATCAGCACCGGCAGCGCCTTGTAGGCAATCACCTCAAGCGCAAACGACACCCCCGCCCGCGCACCCCAGGCGATGCCCGTGACCAAAGCGATGATGCCTGCGATGAACCAGACCAGAACCCAGATCGTCTGTGGTGAGATACCAACCGAGAGCGCGGCCTGTGAATCGTCCCCCAGCGCCCGGATGGCCCGGCCCATGCGCGTGCCGTTCAGGAATGCCAACAGGCCCACCACCAGCAAACCCGCCACAACAACCGCTGTCACATCTTTCTGCTCAAGGATCAGCAGGCCACCAAAGGGTTCCAGCGTCCAGGATCCGGTTGGAATGCCCAACTCGCTTGTGATCATCACCTTGTTTTCGCCGCCAAAAATGATCTCACCCAGTCCGATCAGGAACAGGGTGATCCCGATGGTCGCCATGAACAGGATAATGTCCGGCTGCCCGACAAGCGGCCTCAGAACGATGCGTTCGATGGCCGCTGCCAGAATATACATCACTCCAAGCGTCAGCAGCAGGCAGATCCACGCAGGCACGCCCATCGCGTGAAGGCCAACAAGGGTCAAAGCGGCAAACACCACCATGATGCCCTGCGCAAAGTTGAAGATGCGGCTGGACCGAAAGATCAGAACAAATCCCAGCGCGATCAGCGCATATAAGATGCCCGAGACCAGCCCCTCCCACAGCACCTGCAGCAAAAAGTCCGGGGCCGCGATCATGTCTGCGAACGGAGCGATGAAGATTTCGTTGAACATATCTTGCAGACCCTAATTCTGAACGCCCAGATAGGCGTCGATGACTTCCTGATTGTTGCGCACCTCATCCGGTGTGCCGTCGCCGATCTTGCGGCCGTAATCCATCACAACCACCCGGTCGCTCAGGTCCATGACCACGCCCATATCGTGTTCGATCAGGGCGATGGTGGTGCCAAACTCGTCATTCACGTCGAGGATAAAGCGGCTCATGTCCTCTTTCTCTTCGACATTCATCCCGGCCATCGGCTCATCCAGCAGCAACAGCTTGGGTTCCGCCGCCAGCGCACGAGCCAGTTCGACGCGTTTCTTCAGCCCGTAAGGCAGGCGCGATACGGGTGTCTTTCGGATGTGCTGTATTTCCAGAAAATCGATAATCTTTTCTACCGCCTCGCGGTTCTCGGTCTCTTCTGCTTCGGCCCGACCTTTCCAGAGCGCCTGCTGAAAGATGTTTGTTTTCATGAAGTTCAGCCGCCCGGTCATGACGTTGTCCAGCACGCTCATGCCTTCGAACAGGGCGATGTTCTGAAACGTGCGCGCCACCCCCTGCCGCGCCACCTCGAACGGGCGCATCGGCGGACGTTTGGCACCGTGAAACCAGACTTCACCCTCTTGCGGGACATAAAACCCCGAGATCACGTTCAGCATCGAGGATTTGCCCGCCCCGTTCGGGCCAATAATGGCCCGAATTTCCCCCTCGCGAATATCGAACGAGATATCCTTGATCGCCACTACACCGCCAAAACGCAGGGTGATGTTCTTCATCTCCATCACCACACCGCCGATCTGGCGACCATCTTCAGTGATGTATCCTTCGGAATTATCCAGCATCAGATTCTCCCTGACACGAAAAACGGGACGGCGGGCGGGGCGATGACCGCAGGTCGAGCGGCGCTCGAACGGACCTCATTCCGCTGCCACCTTGTGCTGCGCGACCGGTACAACCGGGGCGTCGACGATTTCCAGCGTTGCGCTGATCGAGCCCTTGCGGCCATCCTCATAGGTCACTTCAGTTGTGGTCGAAACACTCTCGGACCCATCATAAAGCGCCGCGATGATGTCGCTGAACTTGTCCTCGACAAAGCCGCGCCGCACCTTGCGGGTGCGGGTCATCTCGCCATCATCTGCGTCCAGTTCCTTGTGCAGAACCACAAAGCGATGCACCTGACAGCCCGACAGCATTTCATCGGCGGCAACTGACTTGTTGACCTCTTCCACATGGCCTCGAATCGTCTCTAACACACGGGGATTGCCCGCCAGTTCTTGATAGGACGCATAGGCCACATTGTTGCGTTCGGCCCAGTTTCCAACGGCGGTCAGGTCGATATTGATGAAGGCCACGCAGCGATCCTTGCCGTTGCCGAACAGCACGACCTCAAGGATATCGGGATAGAATTTCAGTTTGTTCTCGACATATTTCGGCGCAAACATCGATCCGTCGGCCATTTTGCCCACGTCCTTGGCGCGGTCGATGATGCGCAGATGGCCGCTGCTTTCTTCGATGAATCCGGCGTCCCCAGTGGCCACCCACCCCTCGGCATCCTTGGTCGAGGCGGTGGACTCCGGGTTGTTGTAATACTCCACAAACACCCCGGGCGAGCGATAGTGGATCTCTCCACTTTCATCGATCTTCAGCTCAACATCCGGTGCCGGAACGCCAACAGTATCGGCGCGCACCTCGCCATCGGGCTGGACGGTGATGAACACGGTCGCCTCGGTCTGGCCGTAAAGCTGTTTGAGGTTTATTCCCAAAGATCTATAGAAATCAAATATTTCCGGGCCAATTGCCTCACCTGCCGTATAGCCAACGCGGAACCGGCCATAGCCCAGACTATCCTTGAGCGGCCCATAAACCAGCAAGTTGCCAAGCGTGTATTTCATGCGGTCTGCAAAGCCCACGGGTTTGCCATCCAGCAGCAATCCACCGACCTTTTTGGCATGGGCCATGAAGTGGCGGAACATGCGTTGTTTCAGCTTGCCTGCGTCCTCCATCCGGATCATCACGTTGGTCAGCTGGGTCTCGAACACGCGGGGCGGGGCGAAGAAATAGGTCGGCCCGATCTCGCGCAGGTCGGTCATCATCGTATCGGCGCTTTCGGGGCAGTTCACGCAGAACCCGCACCAATACGCCTGACCGATGGAGAATATGAAATCACCCACCCAAGCCATTGGAAGATAGGACAAAATATCCTCGCGCTGGGAAAGATGATCGAACTCGGCCGAGTTCTTGGCGCTTTCTATGACATTGCGGTTCGACAGTACCACGCCCTTGGGCTTGCCGGTGGTACCACTGGTATAGAGCATCACGCAGGTATCGTCGTAACTGATCGCCGCGATGCGCTTGTCCAGTTCCGCATCGAACCGCGCGTGACCGGCGCTGCCTTCGGCCATGATGTCCTCAAGCGCGTTCATCTGGGAATGGTCATACTTCCGCATCCCACGCTTGTCGGTATAGAGTATGTGTTTTACTTGATTGAGGTTTTCCTGAATCTCGATGACCTTGTCGACTTGTTCCTGATCACCGCAGACAACGTATTTCGCACCGCAATGTTCCAGCACATAGGCCATCTCTTCGGCGACCGAGTCCTGATACAGAGGCACCGGAACCGCACCGACCATTTGCGCCGCAACCATTGACCAGTAGTGCGCCGGACGGTTGCGGCCTATGACGGCGATGTGGTCGCCTTTTTCAACGCCAAGCTCCAGAAATCCCAGCGCAATTGCGCGGATTTCATGCGCCGCCTCGGCCCAGGACCAGCATTGCCAGATGCCGAATTCCTTTTCCCGATAGGCCGGGGCATCCCCGAACTGCGCGACATTGCGGTGTAGCAGCGCCGGAAGAGAGGTCATCCCTTCGGCGCCCGACTGCGTCTGAGCCAATCTTCATCTCCTCCCCACCCGGCCCTTTTTGGGGGGCCGGAAATGGCGGGTCCGGGTAGTGCCCGAACGCCAACGCCCCATTGAGGGCACAGGCACGATCAGCGTCAAGTTTTGCCTGATGTTTTCTCAAATCTTACGAATTGTAACAGGGCTGGAGGGGGGATGTTTCGTTTTGTACAAAATGTACAAACTGCAAAATCGCTGGAGCCGCGTCTATTTTTCCAGCGACCACCGCCGCCTTTAACTGAATCTAAACAATATCCTTTGTATGGTTTTCTGAACCACGAAGCTCATGTTTGGGACCCTTACCGTAGCGGTCAGGCCTACTCATGATGAACTTCTGCCACCACGCATAAAGGACCGCGCCAAGCGCCAAAAACATGACAACGAGGAATAGAACTCCAACGATCTCCATGCGCCTTGACCTTTGCTTGTGAAACTCTGTGTCTAGCGTAAAGGACCAAACTGATTAAGAAAACAGAGGATTGCGGAGAACGATTTAGTAACCGATCGTGTTACTCAAATAAGGTTGCCTCAATCGAGCCGCCGCCAGGTCAACCACTTGCGTTTGGTTTGATCGGAAGTAAGCGTTGCATTGTTCGCATTGCACATCTCAACTAATGTTACTTTCCAAGTTTCGCTGTGGAGATTTTGATGACGATTGACCAGTTTATACTGTTTCTCTTGCCTGTGGTGTTCGTTTTGATTGCGGTTTGGAACTTTCTCAGGGGAAAAAATCGCAAAGAAGCTCAGCCTCCGAAATCCCATGGTCCACACACTCCGGGCGCAGGTTACGATGCTAAGGAAATTGCCCGCAGTAAAGGTAATGGCATGGCCGATGGTGGAATAGGATGAGCAGGGAGGACAAATGAGGCTGTTACTTCCTCGCTCTTGCCCTAACGAGAAAGACCAATGACACCAAAAAGACAGTGGCAACTATTGGGATCACGATAAAGCTGACCGGTAGGCAGATAAAGACCGGCCCATGTTCTTTCAGCATCTTGTCGCACTCGGCCAGTTCGAAAGACAAATAGCCAAACAGAGCGATAAGGACGACACCTGAAATGATTGTAATTCTCTTAAGCAACTGGAATTGATCCTGCCAAACTATCTCGGGTTTTCAGGCACTCTGCCCTACAACCAATCCCTTAAAATCGGGATCAGCGGTATATCCGCCGCGGGCATTGGATAGTTGCGCAGGTCATTCGCGCGGACCCATTTCAGGGCCTGACCTTCTTTTGACTGCGGGATGCCCTCCCATTTGCGGCAGGCGAACAGTGGCATGAGCAGGTGAAAGTCGTCATAGCTGTGGCTGGCGAAGGTCAGAGGCGCGAGGCACGAGGCCCAGGTGTTGATGCCCAGTTCCTCGTGCAATTCGCGGATCAGGGCGGCTTCGGGGGTTTCGCCGGGTTCGATTTTGCCGCCGGGGAATTCCCAGAGACCGGCCATGGATTTGCCTTCGGGGCGTTGGGCCAGCAGGACGCGGCCCTCAATGTCGATCAGGGCGACCGCAGATACCAGAACTGTTTTCATGGTCGCAATCCCGGACGCAAAACCGGGCTCCACTTTTGCTGGAATTGCTTTGGTTTCACGAGCGATAATCCGCGTTGATCTCGATATAGCCGTGGGTCAGATCGCAGGTCCAGACGGTGGATTTGCCCTCGCCCAAGCCGAGATCGACGGCGATTACCAGATCCTGACCTTTCATATAAGCAGCGGCGGCGTCTTCGCTGTAATCGGGACTAACCCAGCCTTTTTCGGCGACAAGGATGTCTCCGAACGAGATGCTCAGACGGTCGCGATCGGCGGCGGCGCCGGATTTGCCGATGGCCATGACGATGCGGCCCCAGTTGGGGTCTTCGCCCGCGATGGCGGTTTTGACCAGAGGCGAGTTGGCGATGGCGAGTCCGTGGGTTTTGGCGTCGGCGTCCGTGATGGCCCCGGTTACACGAATTTCCACGAATTTCGTGGCCCCTTCACCGTCGCGCACCACCTGCTGCGCAAGGTCCAGCATCACCGATTTCAGCGCCTCGGCGAAGGCGGCTTTGCCGGTGGCATCGACACCCGACGCTCCGGTGGCACAGAGCAGAAGGCTGTCCGAGGTGGAGGTATCGCTGTCCACGGTGATGCAGTTGAAGGTGCGGTCGGTCTGGGCGCTCAGCATCGACTGCAGCGCCGATTGTTCGACTTGCGCATCGGTGAAGATGTAAACCAGCATCGTCGCCATATCTGGCGCGATCATGCCCGAGCCCTTGGCAATCCCTGCAATAGAGACTGTTTTGCCGTCAATCTGTACCTGTGCCGAGGCCCCTTTAGGGAAGGTATCCGTGGTCATGATGGCGCGCGCGGCGTCTTCGATGGCGTGCCGGCTGAGGCCTGATTTCAGCGCCTCAAGCTGGGTCACGATACGGTCGTGCGGCAGTGGTTCGCCGATCACGCCGGTCGATGAGGTAAAGACACGCTCGACCGGCACGCCGGTGGCTGTGGCGACGGCCTGCGTAACCTCGGCCACCGAAGTTTGGCCATAGTGGCCCGTAAAGGCGTTGGCATTGCCTGAATTCACAAGGATTGCCGCAGGCCCGTCGCTGGGTCCGCCGATTTTGTCCTGGCAATCCAGGACAGGTGCTGCGCGGGTGGCCGAGCGGGTGAACACCCCGGCGACCGAGGTGCCGGGGTCAAGGACGGCCAGCATCACGTCGGTGCGGCCCTGATAGCGCACGCCAGCCTCGACGGTAGCGAAACGCACGCCGTCGATGGCGGGCAGTTCGGGAAAGCCCGCGGGGGCCAGCGGCGAAACCTTTGTGATGGTGGCCACGAGGTTTACTCCTGAATCAAATCGATCTGACGAATGACTTCGACCCCGGCCCCTTCGAGCGCGGGGCGTTCGATCTGGGCTTGCTGGGTCAGCTCGTCGATCCGCGCCTGCACGGCCTCTTGCTGGATCGTCCGCTCTAACTCCGCCCGCACGGTTTCAAGCGCGGGGGCCTCGGATTTGCGTTTGTCGTTCAGGATCACCAGATGCCAGCCGAACTGGGTTTCAACCGGGTCCGAGACCTGACCCTTTTCCAGCGCCAGCACGGCGTTTTCAAACGGGGGCACCATCTGGCCCTTGCCGAACCAGCCCAGCGCGCCGCCATTGGGGCCCGAGGGGCCGGTGGAGTTTTCGCGGGCCAGTTCCGCGAAATCGGCCCCGTCATCCAGTTGCACCTTGAGGGCCTTGGCCTCGTCCTCGGTTTCCACAAGGATATGACTGGCATCAAATTCATCCTGCCCTTCGAAATTTGCGAATTGTGCATCATAGGCGGCCTGGATGGCATCATCCGTGATCAGCGGATCGGTCAGCTGGGTCATGGCCTGCACGGCGCGCAAGGAGCGGGTTTCGTTTTCAAGCGCCAGCGCATTTGCGCGGGTCAGACCGTCTTGCTGCTGGCTGAACAATTCCTGCTGCACCAGCTGTTCCAGAATGATGTCAAACAGAACCTGATCTTCAAGCTGCTGGTATTGCGGCGGCAGGTTGGCGGCGGTGGCAATAACGTGACCCAATGTGATCTCATCCCCGTTCACGCGTGCCACCACGGTGTCGGCATCGGGCGCGGTCTGGGCGGCCAGCGGCAGGGCCATCACGGCGGTCAGGGCCAGCGATGGCAGAAAAGTGAGGCCTTTGGGCATGGAATCATCCTATTTCTTTGCCGCGACAGGGCGCGGCGTTGACACTCTGGGACCTGCCGCTTACATCGCGTTGAAGCCTTGGACAGGGCCGCCTTTCACCCCCCGTATCTATGGGTTGCGCGCAAGGTGGGCAAGCCTGTCGCAACCAAGACAAGAACAGATCCGCTGGAGTGAACATGCTGGGACTCGGAACGCTCGCCAAAAAGGTGTTCGGAACACCGAACGACCGCAAGATCAAGGCGACCCGCCCCCTGATCGAACAGATCAATGCGCTGGAGCCCGAGTTTGAGAAATTGTCCGATGACGGGCTGATCGAAAAGACTGCTGAGCTGCGCAAACGCGCGCTGGACGGTGAAGCGCTGGACGATCTGCTGCCCGAAGCCTTTGCCAATGTGCGTGAAGGCGCGAAACGCGCGCTGGGTCTGCGGGCGTTCGATGTGCAGCTGATGGGCGGTGCCTTCCTGCATCAGGGCAATATTTCCGAGATGAAAACGGGCGAAGGCAAGACTCTGGTCGCGACCTTCCCGGCCTATCTGAACGCGCTGACCGGCAAGGGTGTGCATGTGGTCACGGTGAACGAATACCTGGCCAAGCGCGATGCGGAATGGATGGGCAAGGTGTTTGGCGCGGTGGGCATGACCACCGGCGTGATCTGGTCGGGCCAGCCGGATGAAGAGAAAAAGGCCGCCTATTCCTGTGATGTCACCTATGCCACCAATAATGAGCTTGGGTTCGACTATCTGCGCGACAATATGAAGGCAGATCTTGAGACGGTTTATCAGAAATTCCACAATTTCGCGATTGTCGATGAGGTGGATTCGATCCTGATCGACGAGGCGCGGACGCCGCTGATCATCTCAGGGCCGTCGCAGGACCGGTCGGACCTGTATACCGCCATCGATGCGCTGATCCCGTTGCTGAGCGAAGAACATTATGCGCTGGATGAAAAGACACGCAGCGTATCCTTTACCGATGAGGGGAACGAGTTTCTTGAGGGTCAGTTGCTGGCCAACGGACTGATCCCCGAGGGGCATTCGCTGTATGATCCCGAAAGCACCACCGTGGTGCATCACGTCAATCAGGGTCTGCGCGCGCATAAGCTGTTCACGCGCGACAAGGATTACATCGTGCGCGACGGCAATGTCGTGCTGATCGACGAATTCACGGGCCGCATGATGCCCGGTCGCCGTCTGTCCGAAGGTCTGCATCAGGCCATCGAGGCCAAGGAAGGTGTGCAGATTCAGCCTGAAAACGTCACGCTGGCCAGCGTGACCTTCCAGAACTATTTCCGCCTGTATGACAAGCTGGGTGGCATGACCGGCACCGCGCTGACCGAGGCCGAGGAATTTGCTGAAATCTATGGGCTGGGTGTGGTCGAGGTTCCGACCAACAAACCCATCGCGCGCGAGGACCGTGACGATCAGGTCTATCGCACGGCCATCGAAAAATACAACGCGATGATCGGGCAGACCAAGGAAGCGCAGAAAAAGGGTCAGCCGGTCCTGCTGGGCACCACTTCGATCGAGAAATCGGAACTGCTGAGCCAGATGCTGACCAAGGAAGGCATCGAGCATAATGTTCTGAACGCCCGCCAGCATGAGCAAGAGGCGCAGATCGTGGCCGATGCAGGCCGTCTGGGTGCGGTGACGATTGCCACCAACATGGCCGGGCGCGGCACCGACATTCAGCTGGGCGGCAATGTCGAGATGAAGGTTCTGCAGGCGCTGGCCGAAAACCCCGAAGCCGATCCCACCGCGCTGCGCGAGGCTGAAGAGGCCAAGCACGCCGAAGAAAAGCAGAAGGTTCTGGATGCGGGGGGCTTGTATGTCATGGCCTCGGAACGGCACGAAAGCCGCCGCATCGACAACCAGTTGCGGGGCAGGTCTGGCCGTCAGGGCGATCCGGGCCGCACGGTGTTTTATCTGAGCCTCGAAGATGACCTGATGCGCATCTTTGGCTCGGAACGGCTGGACAAGGTGCTGACCACGCTGGGGATGCAGGAAGGCGAAGCGATCATTCACCCTTGGGTGAACAAGTCGTTGGAGCGTGCACAATCCAAGGTCGAAGGGCGCAACTTTGACATGCGCAAGAACGTCCTGAAATTCGATGACGTGATGAACGACCAGCGAAAAGTGGTGTTCAGTCAGCGGCGCGAGATCATGTCGGCCGATGACCTGTCCGAGATCGTTTCGGACATGCGCGAACAGGTGATCGACGATCTGATCGACGAATACATGCCGCCCAAAACCTATGCCGATCAGTGGGATACCGACGGCCTGCACGAGGCGATCAAGGACAAGCTGACCATTGACGCGCCGGTTCAGGACTGGGCCGCGGAAGAAGGCGTAGACGACGAGCAGGTGCGCGAACGTCTGGTCAAGGCCGCCGATGAAATGATGGCGCAAAAGGCCGTGGCCTTTGGCCCCGAGAACATGCGCAACATAGAAAAGCAGGTGTTGCTGCAGACCATCGACAGCAAGTGGCGCGAGCATCTGCTGACGCTGGAGCATCTGCGCTCGGTCGTGGGCTTCCGGGGTTATGCGCAGCGCGATCCGCTGAACGAATACAAGAACGAAAGCTTCCAGTTGTTCGAAACGATGCTGGACAGCTTGCGTGAAACGGTGACGCAGCAATTGTCGCGCGTGCGTCCGCTGAGCGAAGAAGAGCAAAAGGAAATGCTGGCGCAGATGGCGGCGCAGCAAGCGCAGGCGCAACAGGCGGTGGATCAGGCAACCGACCGCGCCGAGGCGGTGGCCGAGGCCGAAGCCTCGGGCGATGCGCTGCCCGGTTTCGACGAGAATGACCCGGCCACATGGGGCAATCCGTCACGCAACGACAAATGCCCATGCGGGTCAGGCAAGAAGTTCAAACATTGCCATGGCCGCCTGACCTAGATCGTTTTGCGTTTGATTTGAATCGAAATACGCTGCCTCGACCTTTGGTCGAACGCGTATTTCGATCGGTTTGCCTCAGACAAAACGCAAAACGCTTTGAACAGGCCCCAATCCGGTCACAATGACTCCGCCCGGCGGCCACATATAAGCCGCGATTGTTAACGAAAGTACGACTCGCTCCTTTGAAATTGGGGAGGGTGTTTTGTTTGTTGTAAGAAACTACGTGACCATGGGCGGCACTGTCGTCTGCGCCCTTGCGATCGGATATCTGATGCAGAACGGGTCTGCGCGCCCCGCCCCTGCGGCACAGCAGGTGGCATCCACCGGTCAGGCTTCGGTTCTGGCCGGGCTGGAAGATGTTGCTCTGACCTCGGCCAAAAAGACCGCTCCGCTGGACGGCGCGACTGCACCCCATCGTCTGCAGCCATCGAAACCACTGAATTGCTCCGTGAGCGCCCGCGCAATGACTGCGCCCGAGGCCACGGCCCGACTGACCCTGAAAGCCCCCTGTCACCCGGAAGAATATGTCCAGGTTCTGCACAGCGGGTTGACCTTTAGCGCCCAAACCAACGCTCAGGGCATGTTGAACCTGACGGTTCCGGCGCTTTCGGAATATGCAATCTTCCTGTTTTCGCTGAAAGACAACAAAGGCACGGTGGCCACCACGCATGTCCCTGAGTTGAAGGATTTCGACCGGGTGGCGCTGCAATGGCAAGGCCAGACTGATCTGCAGCTTCACGCGCTGGAATTTGGGGCCAGCTATGGCGAAGAGGGCCATGTCTGGGCAAGCCCGGATGCCTCGGGCACCGGTTCAATCGTTCATCTGGGGCAGTCCGAGCTTGAGGCTGCGCGTCAGGTCCAGATTTATTCCTTCCCGACCGGCTCCGATTCCCCGACGGGGGACATCGCGCTGAGCGTCGAGGCCGAAGTGACCCAGGCCAATTGCGGCAGCGACCTGAATGTTCAGGCCCTTGAAATTCGCAGCGATGGACGTCTGCGGTCCCGCGATCTGATCCTGACTTTGCCCAATTGCAGTACGGGCGAGGATTTTCTGGTGTTGAATAATCTGTTCCAAGACCTGACAATCGCCGCCAAGTAAGAGCAGTCACATCAACGGTTCCACATGGCATTTCTTCGTGCGGCATTGGCCGCGCTGATCGGCGTTGCAATTGCATCCGGCGCTGGCGCACAGGACATCACCCTGACCTCGCATGATGGCAAGGTCGAAGTGGTTGGCACGCTTTTGGGCTATGACGGCGAGTTCTATCGTCTGGACACGCAGTTCGGCGAGCTGACCATCGACGGCTCGGGCGTGACCTGTGACGGGCCCGCCTGCCCCAATCTGATCGATTTCGTCGCCGAGGTGAATTTTTCCGGATCGTCGGTCATGGCGGACAGGTTGCTGCCCGCATTGGTTGACGGCTTTGCCGGGCAAGAGGGGCTTACGGTAACAAGGCCCACAGCAGAGGTCTATGCGCTGATCCAGCCGGGGCGCAACGCGCCGCTGGCGCGGCTGCGGTTTCAGGCTGCGGATACGGGCGCGGGGTTCAACGATCTGATCGCAGGGCGCGCCGATATCGTCATGGCGCAACGCGAAATACGCGCGCCCGAACAAGATGCAGCGCAGGCCGCAGGTTTGGGCGATCTGGCGCATCCAAGGCGGTCACGCGTTCTGGCGCTGGATGCAATCGTTCCGGTCGTTGCAGCCGATAATCCGATGCAGCAGATCGCGCCTGCTGATCTGGTGCGCGTCTTTTCCGGCACAGTTTCGAACTGGTCTGAACTGGGTGGGCCGGATGCGCCAATTGCCCTGCATTTGCCGGATGTTGGGTCTGGTCTGGCTCAGGCGATCGAGGATCAGTTGCTGCGTCCGGCTGATGCATCGCTGACCGACGCCGTCATCCGCCATGGCCGGGCGCGTGATCTGATGCAGGCCATCAGCCGAGACCCGTTTGCCATCGGCATCAGCAGCCATGCCGACGTTGGAACGGCCCGGGCCCTGCCACTGGCGGGGGGGTGCGGACATGCGCTGACCGCGACACGACAGTCGGTGAAAACCGAGGATTACCCGCTGACCGCGCCGCTGTTTCTGTATCTGCCGCCCCATCGCCTGCCCCGGATTGCGCGTCAGTTTCTGGCCTATACTCAAAGCCCCGCCGCGCAGATGGTGATCCGGCAGGTCGGGCTGGTGGATCAGGCGCGTGAGGTGACGCGGATCGGGTTGCAAGGCGACCGGCTGGCAAACGCCATCGCCTCGGGCGGGGCCGAAGTTGGGATGGACGAATTACAGCGCATGATCGAAATCCTGCGCCCGATGGCGCGCCTGTCGCTGTCCTTCCGGTTCGAAGCCGGATCGTCGCGCCCGGATGCGCAGTCGCGGTCGAACATCCTGCACCTGGCACAGGCACTTGAGGCCGGAGAGTTCGACGCGCGCAAACTGGTCTTTGTCGGTTTCAGCGATGGAGACGGCGCAGCCACCGCAAACGCGCGGATCGCAAAACTGCGCGCCAAAACCGTACAGAACGCGGTTCTGGCCGCCGTGGAAACCGCGATCCCGGACAGTGTCGAATTGTCAGTCGAGGGGTTTGGCGAAGCCATGCCCATGGCCTGTGATGATTCCGAGTGGGGCCGAAAGGTCAATCGCCGGGTTGAAGTCTGGGTGCAGTGACGCCTTAAAGATACCCCTGCGCGCGAAAGCTGAGCTCGGTCGATTTCCCGATAATCAGGTGATCGTGCAAGGTCAGGCCCAATGCAGTGCAGGCGTCCTGAATCCGGTTGGTCATCTCGATATCCGATTGTGACGGCGTCGGATCACCAGACGGATGATTATGCACCAGGATCAGGGCCGAGGCGTTCAGTTCCAGCGCACGTTTTGCCACCTCTCGCGGGTAGACCGGGACGTGATCGACTGTGCCCTTGGCCTGTTCCTCATCCGCGATCAACACGTTCTTGCGGTCCAGATAGAACACGCGGAATTGTTCCGTCTCACGATGGGCCATTGTGGTGTGACAGTAATCCACCAATGCATCCCAACCGGAAATCGCGTGCCGCTGCATCACCCGTGCGCGGGCCATTCGGTGGGCGCAGGCTTCAAGGATTTTCAGGTCGGTGATGACCGTATCACCCACCCCATTGATCTGCCGCAGCCGTTCCTCGGGTGCGGTCAGGACGCGGTTGAAATCCCCAAACGTGTCCATCAGCACCCGCGCCAGCGGTTTCACATCCTGCCGGGGGATGGACCGAAACAGCACAAGTTCCAGCAATTCGTAATCCGGCATCGCCGAAGACCCGCCCGCCATGAACCGTTCCCGCAGCCGCCGCCTGTGGTCCTTGATGTAGGAGGGTAACCGACCAGAGGGCAGCGGCTGCGCAGGTGCTTCGTCCGTGTCAAACAGCGTCGGGGCTTCGGCAAAGGCGTCCTGTTTCATATCCGCACTCTGGACCGGAATCAGTTTCTGAAACGTTAACGCCCCTCATCTGCCATGCGCGCGGTGGCGAGGTGGACAAGCATATGCAGAAGGATCGAAAACACGCCCAGAACCCCGCCACAGGCCAGACCAATCCCTACTTCGACCGTCGTGATCCAAGTATGCTAGGCAATCAGCCATCGGTTCTGCCACCATGTCTCGGCCACCAAAGCAGGCTCGGGCAAGATGAATTTCGGCAGGTCCGTCAGGCTGACAATCGCCTGCCAGACGACCAGTGCAAAGAGGGACGCGGCGGTCCATATCGTCGGGTTCACCGCGCAGCCGCGCGATCAGGCGCAGAACGGTGGTATTGCCCGGATCAGGTTCGATGGGTTGGTGCATTCGCACCTCTCGGCCCATCGATCAGGGCACCCCAACGGTTGCGCGGAACATTTCAGGCGGAACGGAAATAAACAAAAGGGGGATTTAGCGAGGCTCTGCCTCGCGCTCCGGGATATTTGTGGACAGATGAAGAGCGGATCCCTTGCTTCATCTGTCTATAAATATCCCGGGGGAGTCGCGGCTTGCCGCGGCGGGGGCAGAGCCCCCTTTTGGCTGGCTTGTCAGCCTTTCATCCCGTCCCAGAAGGATTTCACGGATGAGAAAAAGCTTTTGGATTCCGGGTGGTTGTCTTCGCCCAGATCATCGAACTCGCGCAGCAGTTCTTTTTGGCGGCTGGTCAGATTGACCGGAGTTTCAACGGCCAATTCGATGAACATGTCACCAACACCACCACCGCGTAGCGCGGGCATACCCTTGCCGCGCAGGCGCATCTGGCGGCCGGACTGGCTGCCCGCCGGGATTTGAACGCGGCCGCGACCACCGTCGATGGTGGGCACTTCGATGGACCCGCCCAGCGCGGCCTTGGCCATGCTGACCGGGACGCGGCAATAGAGGTTTACGCTGTCGCGCTCGAACAGTTTGTGCTCGGACACTTCCACAAAGATATAGAGATCACCCGGAGGGCCACCGCGCATTCCGGCCTCGCCCTCACCTGCCAGGCGGATACGGGTGCCGGTTTCGACACCGGCGGGAATGTTGACGGACAGGGCACGCTCTTTCTCGACGCGACCTGCGCCACCGCATGATTTACAGGGGTTTTTGATGATCTGACCCAGACCGGAACAGGTCGGGCAGGTACGTTCGACGGTAAAGAAACCCTGCTGTGCGCGGACCTTGCCCATGCCGGAACAGGTTGGGCAGGTTGTGGGTTCGACCCCGCCTTCGGCCCCGGTGCCCTCGCAGGACGAACAGGCCACGGCGGTGGGAACATTGATGGTTTTCTGCAAGCCGCCAAAGGCTTCTTCCAGCGTCACCCGAAGGTTATACCGCAGATCCGAGCCGCGCGCGGCGCGGCGTCCGCCGCCGCCTCCGCGCTGACCGCCCATGAAATCGCCGAACAGGTCGTCAAACACATCCGAGAACGCGCTTGAGAAATCGCCTTGTCCGCCAAAACCGCCGCCGGGGCGTCCGCCACCGCCCATGCCGTTTTCAAACGCGGCGTGGCCAAAGCGGTCATAGGCGGCTTTTTTCTCGGCATCGCGCAGGACGTCATAGGCCTCGTTGGCCTCTTTGAACTGCGCTTCGGCATCCGGATTGTCCTTGTTGCGATCGGGATGCAGTTCCTTGGCTTTCTTGCGAAAACCTTTCTTGATCTCATCCGCCGAAGCGCCCTTGGACACGCCGAGCACTTCGTAATAGTCGCGTTTTGACATCCGTATTTCCTTATGCCTCAACGTGTTCGGGCCGGCCCGGCAACCGGACCGGCCCGAATTGGCCCGGTTTCCCGTTAGTTACGCTTGTCGTCGTCCAGATCTTCGAACTCGGCGTCGACGATGTCATCTTCACCCGGCGCTTCATCCGCGGCTGCGGGCTCTTCCTCGCCCTCTTCCGCCTGCGCCTTGTAGATGGCCTCGCCCAGCTTCATGGCTGCCTCGGTCACGTTCTGGATGCCTGCCTTGATCTTGTCGGCATTGTCGGTTTCCAGCTCATCCTTGAGCGCGGCAACAGCCAGTTCGATCGCCTCAACCGTCGACGGGTCGACCTTGTCGCCATGTTCCTCGATCGATTTCTCGGTCGCGTGGACAAGGCTTTCGGCCTGGTTCTTGGCTTCGACCAGCTCTTTGCGGGCCTTGTCTGCCTCGGCGTTTTCCTCGGCATCCTTGACCATCTTTTCGATGTCGTCATCCGACAGACCGCCAGAGGCCTGGATGGTGATCTTCTGCTCTTTGCCGGTGCCTTTGTCCTTGGCCGAAACCGAGACAATGCCGTTGGCGTCGATGTCAAAAGTCACCTCGATCTGAGGCATACCGCGCGGTGCGGGCGGGATTTCTTCGAGGTTGAACTGACCCAGGATCTTGTTGTCCGCAGCCATTTCACGTTCACCCTGGAACACGCGGATGGTTACGGCGTTCTGGTTGTCCTCGGCGGTCGAGAAGACCTGAGACTTTTTGGTCGGAATGGTCGTATTGCGGTCGATCAGACGGGTGAACACGCCACCCAGCGTCTCGATCCCCAGCGACAGAGGCGTTACGTCCAGCAGAACCACGTCTTTGACGTCGCCCTGCAGAACACCGGCCTGAATGGCGGCGCCCATGGCAACCACTTCGTCCGGGTTCACGCCTTTGTGCGGCTCTTTACCGAAGAATTTGGTGACCTCTTCGATGACTTTCGGCATCCGGGTCATACCGCCGACCAGAACAACCTCATCCACGTCGCCCGCCGACAGGCCCGCGTCTTTCAGAGCGGCCTGGCAAGGCTTCATCGACTTTTTGATCAGGTCCGAAACCAGCGATTCCAGCTTGGCACGGGTCAGCTTCATGACCATGTGCAGCGGCTGGCCGTTCGAGCCCATCGAGATGAACGGCTGGTTGATTTCGGTCTGCGAGGTCGAGCTGAGTTCGATCTTGGCTTTTTCAGCAGCTTCTTTCAGACGCTGCAGGGCCATCTTGTCGGCAGACAGATCGACGCCGTGTTCCTTTTTGAATTCATCCGCCAGGTAGTTGACGATGCGCATGTCAAAGTCTTCACCACCCAGGAAGGTGTCGCCGTTGGTCGATTTCACCTCGAACAGACCATCGTCGATTTCCAGAATGGTCACGTCGAAGGTACCGCCACCAAGGTCATAGACCGCGATGGTTTGGGTTTCTTCTTTGTCCAGACCATAGGCCAGCGCGGCCGCTGTCGGTTCGTTGATGATCCGCAGCACTTCCAGACCGGCGATTTTGCCGGCGTCTTTGGTGGCCTGACGCTGGGCGTCATTGAAGTACGCCGGAACGGTAATAACCGCCTGCGTGACGTCCTCACCCAGATAGCTTTCTGCGGTTTCCTTCATCTTGCCCAGAGTGAAGGCCGAGATCTGGCTTGGGGAGTACTTTTCACCGCGGGCTTCAACCCACGCGTCGCCATTGCCGCCATCCACGATGGCGTACGGCACCATTTTCTTGTCTTTTTCGACTTCGGCATCATCCACACGACGACCGATCAGGCGCTTGACGCCAAAGATCGTGTTGTCGGGGTTGGTGACCGCCTGACGCTTTGCAGGCTGACCGACCAGACGCTCATCTTCGGTGAAGGCGACGATCGAGGGCGTGGTCCGCGCCCCTTCGGCGTTTTCGATGACCTTCGGCTGCGAGCCGTCCATGATGGCCACACACGAGTTGGTGGTTCCGAGGTCAATCCCGATTACTTTTCCCATTTTTGCAATCCCTTTCTCTTCAAGGCGATGTCCCGAGGCCGGGACCCGTTATGGCATCCCTGCCCCGATCTGTTGTGCACGAATGGCTCTACACCATCGCGCGTCGAGGCGTATATAAGGGCGTGACCAGAGGCCTGCAAGCGTTCAGAAATGCAGGTTTTCAGGATTCTGAGACCTTTTTTGGCAAGGATTTGGCAAGGAATGGGGATTCCGCGATGACACGGCTGCTTTTGCGCGGTTTCGATATCCGCAAAGGCTATCTTGATGCGGGAGCTCAGACAGCTCTGATTGAGGGGTTGCGCCCGATTCTGAAAGCGGCGCCTCTGTTCCATCCAACCACGCCATCGGGCAAGAAGATGTCAGTGCGCATGACCTCGGCCGGGGATTTGGGTTGGGTGTCGGACGCGGCTGGGTACCGGTATCAGGCAAACCATCCAAAGGGCGGGGTCTGGCCTGCGATTCCGGGCGAGGTTCTGACCATCTGGCGTGATCTGACAGGCGCTGACCGCGCGCCGGATTGCTGTTTAATCAATTACTATGGTGAAGGCACAAAAATGGGCCTGCATCAGGACAAGGACGAGGCGGATTTTTCGTGGCCTGTCGTCTCGGTCTCATTGGGCGATGATGCGCTGTTTCGCATCGGCAATACGACACGGGGCGGCAAGACCGAGTCGATCTGGCTGGGGTCTGGTGATGTTGTGATCATGGGTGGACCGGCGCGACTGGCCTATCACGGGGTGGACCGCATCCGGTTCGGGTCGTCCCGATTGCTGCCCAAGGGCGGGCGGATCAACCTGACGCTGCGGGTGGCAACCTGAAGCGCAATCCGAAAATTGGGCACCGGTTTTCGCAACACGTCGCGCGTCCAACCCGGATCAGCGACGCGCGCTCCAGCTTTTTGAGACCTGCTGACGGGTATAGAATTCGGCCATCAGGCCGATCATGGTCAGAATGATCCCAACCCACAGCGCATATTCCCAGTTGGTATTGCGCGGGTAGTAGTTGCGAAACACAAACCCCCGGCACTGATCGATGACGTGAAACAATGGGTTCCACGCAAACAAAGTCAGCGTAAAGCCGCCCAGCGCGTTGGCCACGAACATCTTGCCGGAAAAGATCATGTTCAGGCGGCGATATACCAGGCTGAGAATCGAGGCCAGACGCGGAAACCACGGCTGAATGGCCAGAAAAACCAGACCGACCGAACAGCCAGTGAACCACGACAGAACCAACATCGCAAAGGCCCCGCCGGGATTTTGAACCTCAAGCGGCGCGATGGCCATGCTATAGGCAAACAGGATCACCAGAATGGATACCAGTTGCGTGTAGAAGGTGCCGCAGGCCGATGCGATCAGCATGATCATGCGGTTCATCGGGGAATGCAGCATCATCGGGTTGTTTCCCGACCCGCCGCCCGCAATTGCGCTGACCGATTTGATGTGCGTCAGAAACAAAAACACGCCAGACAACAGAAACAGAATGAATTCGCCACGTATTTTGGCGATGCGCGTGCCCATCAATGAAAAAATCAAATAGAAAAAGGAAACGATCAGCACAACCTGAACGATGTTGACGATAACCGCCAGCACCGCATTGGAATGCTGCGAACGGATGTTTCGGACCACGGCATGAAAGATCAGTTCAGCGGTGGTGAAGGCACCGCCCAGCATGGACTGATTTCGTTTGTAGTGGAACACGCGCGTTCTCTTTCCTGCTGTATCGCCGTCACTCTGGCACGAAATTCTTGCCGTTCCGTTTCCCGCGCAGCATAAGGCCGTCAGGATTTTGGATCAACAAACCACCAGAACGGAATTTTTTTGTGACCTATGACGCTCTTATCCCCGTCCTTAGACGCCTTGCCCTGCAGGCTGGCGACAAGATCATGCAAATTTACGGCGCGGATGACTTTGAGGTGAAGGTCAAATCCGATGCCAGCCCCGTGACCGAAGCGGATGAGGCTGCGGATGCCCTGATCTCGGCCGGGTTGCGTGATGCTTTCCCCGACATCCTTCTGGTGACCGAGGAACAGGCTGCGTCGCATTCGGAAAAGGGCGACACGTTTCTGATCGTCGATCCGCTGGATGGCACCAAGGAATTCATCAACCGGCGCGGAGATTTCACCGTCAATATCGCATTGGTCGAAAACGGCCTGCCCACGCGTGGTGTGGTTTACGCCCCGGCGCGGGGACGGATGTTTTACACACTGGCCGATGGTCGCGCGGTCGAGGAAACCGGCACGCTGGACAAGGATCAACCGGGTGATCTGACGCCGATATCAGTCTCTAATCCGGACAATTCCGCCCTGATGATCGTGGCGTCGAAATCGCATCGGGATCAGGCGACCGAGGATTACATCAACAAATACGCCGTGCGCGACAGCAAGAGCGCGGGCTCGTCTTTGAAATTCTGTCTGGTGGCAACGGGCGAGGCGGACCTTTATCCCCGCGTCGGGCGCACGATGGAATGGGACACCGCCGCCGGACACGCGGTACTGGCTGGCGCAGGTGGAAAGGTTGTGCGTTTTGACACCCATGAGCCCCTGACATACGGCAAAGACGGCTATGCAAATCCGTTCTTTATCGCCTACGCTCCGGGTGTTGAGTTGAAGGAAGCCTGATGTCTGTTCTGATCGCCATTCCCGCCCGCTATGCCTCGACCCGCTATCCGGGCAAACCGCTGGTGCCATTGACCGGGGCGACCGGGTCCAGCATGACGCTGATTGAAAGGTCGTGGCGCGCGGCCATATCCGTATCGGGTGTGGACCGGGTTGTGGTTGCCACCGACGATGATCGCATTCGCGAGGTGTCCGAAGGGTTCGGGGCCGAGGTTGTCATGACCTCGGACACCTGCCGCAATGGCACCGAACGCTGCGCCGAAGCGCATGAAGTGCTGGGTAAGGGATATGACATCGTGGTCAATCTGCAGGGAGATGCCCCGCTGACCCCGCATTGGTTTGTCGAAGATCTGATTTCAGGCTTACGCGATGCACCTGATGCGGGTGTTGCCACGCCGGTTTTGCGCTGCGACGGCGACGCTTTGAACGGGTTGCTGAATGACCGCAAGCACGGTCGGGTTGGCGGCACCACGGCTGTATTTGGTCATGATCACAGTGCCTTGTATTTCTCGAAAGAGGTGATCCCATATACGTCGGACACCTATGACAGCACCGATCCGACACCGGTGTTCCACCATGTCGGCGTTTATGCCTACCGGCCCGATGCGCTGGCGGCCTATCCGGGCTGGACAACCGGGCAGCTGGAGACATTGGAAGGCCTTGAGCAACTGCGGTTCATGGAAAACGGCCGCAAGGTGCTGTGCGTCGAGGTCGACGCAAAGGGGCGCCAGTTCTGGGAACTGAACAACCCGCAAGACGTCGCCAGGATCGAAGAGATGATGGCCGCGATGGGTCTGGAATGACGACTGTACTTGTTACCGGAGGCGCCGGATATATCGGCTCGCACGCCTGCAAGGCGCTGGCGCAGGCCGGGTATACGCCCGTGACCTATGACAATCTGATCACCGGCTGGCAGGATGCGGTGAAATTCGGCCCGTTCGAACAGGGCGACCTGCTGGATCGGGCGCGTCTGGATGAGGTGTTTGCCAAACACCGCCCCGCCGCCGTTCTGCACTTTGCGGCCCTCAGCCAGGTGGGCGAGGCGATGGCAGAGCCGGGGAAGTACTGGTCAAACAATGTCACAGGGTCACTGACGCTGATACAGGCGGCGGTTGAGGCCGGGTGCCTGAACTTTGTCTTTTCATCGACCTGTGCCACCTATGGCGAGCATGACAATGTGGTGCTGGACGAAACCACGCCGCAACTGCCGCTGAACGCTTATGGCGCGTCGAAGCGCGCAATCGAGGATATCCTGCGCGACTTTGAGGCGGCGCATGGGCTAAAGCATGTGATCTTCCGCTATTTCAACGTGGCAGGCGCGGACCCGGATGGTCAGGTCGGAGAGTTCCATCAGCCCGAAACCCATCTGGTGCCGCTGATGCTGGACGCGATTGACGGCAAGCGCGATGGGCTGACAGTCTTTGGCACCGATTACGACACGCCCGACGGCACCTGTATCCGCGACTATGTGCATGTTTGCGATTTGGTGGATGCGCATGTTCTTGGGCTGAACTGGCTGGAACAAGGCAAGGACAGCCGCGTGTTCAATCTGGGCACCGGGTCCGGCTTTTCGGTCATGGAGGTGATCGAGAAATCCAGATCTGTCACCAACCGGCCGGTTCCCTACTCGGTTGGCCCACGCAGGGCCGGGGATTGCACGCGTCTGATCTCGGGCTCGGTCCGGGCTGAGGATGAGCTGGGCTGGAAACCAAAAAGATCAACGTTAGAGACGATGATTGCCGATGCGTGGCGCTGGCACCAGAATGGCAGCTATCAAAAGTGACGCGGCCCGCGCCATCATCACCGGGGTGGCTGGACCGATATCGACTGCGCCTTAAACGCAAGCGCCTGCTCTGGCGGTCGTTCCGCAGCCGCCATCAATTGACCGTGTTGGCGGATCGGACGGATCGGATCGGATCGGGCGCGATTCTGGCGTTTTCCACCATGCGCAACGAAATCACCCGGCTGCCATGGTTCTTTCAGCACTATCGCAGGCTGGGGGTCGGCCATTTTCTGATCGTCGATAATGGTAGCGATGACGGGACAACCGAGTATTTGCGCGACCAACCGGACGTGTCGCTGTGGCAGACAGACGCCAGCTATCGCGCGTCGCGGTTCGGGCTGGATTGGCTGACTTGGCTGCAAATCCGCCATGGGCACGGGCACTGGACCCTGATGGTCGATGCGGATGAGTTGCTGATATATGACCGGCATCAGGATCACCCGCTGCCTGATCTGACGCGGTTGCTGGACGCGCGCGGCCAGCAGGCGTTTGGGGCCCTGATGCTGGACCTGTACCCCAAAGGGCCGCTGGGTGCGCAGGATTATGGCCCCGAAACCGACCCCACGAACTTGTTGTGCTGGTTCGACCCGGGGCCTTACCGGGTGCAGCGGCAGCAGCCATTGGGAAACCTCTGGGTGCAAGGTGGCGTGCGCGAGCGGGTCTTTTTCGCCGACACCCCCGCACGATCCCCGACACTGAACAAAATCCCGCTGGTGCGCTGGTCCCGTTCCTACGCCTTTGTCAATTCCTGCCATTCCGCGCTGCCGCGGCATCTGAACTTTGCTTATGACGGGCCGGGTGGCGCGCAGCCGTCGGGGGCGTTGCTGCACACCAAGTTCCTGCCCGAAATCGTCGATAAATCGCGCGTCGAGAAGGCCCGGAAACAGCATTTTCATGATCCCGAAAGGTTCCGCTCATATTACGACGGGATCATCGGCGGACCTGATTTGTGGACGCCGAAGTCACGTCGTTACGAAGGAGATGGTGATCTGGTTCAATCTGGGCTGATGCGGGCAATCGATTGGGACATGCCCTGATGCCGCAAGGACCCAGGGGGAAGTAAACGGGATTTAAACCCGTTGCCTCGCAAAGTGCAAAAATGTCATAAAACGTTAATTGCCCGGTGCCACTCCGGCTTCGGCTACGTTCCCGGGCAAGCTCGCGTAAACAGGGTAGGGCAGCGCGTGAGCCTTTTGGATTCCTATCGCATGAGATTGCGGCGCAAGCGCCGTCTTTTGCGATGCCTGCGCAAGCGGCGCGAATTGAAGCCCGCACAAAACAACACTGTGGCCATCGGGCCGGACGATGTGCTGTTGATGAGCGTCATCCGCAACGAACGCGCCCGCCTGCCCTATTTTCTGGAGTACTATCGCGGTCTGGGTGTCCGGCACTTTCTGTTTGTCGATAACGACAGCGATGACGGCTCGGCCGAGTATCTGTCGCAGCATAGCGATGTATCCGTCTGGCATACGCAGGCCAGCTATCGAAAGTCGACCTATGGGGTGGACTGGGTGAATTACCTGCTGCGCAGCTATGCCCATGACCATTGGGTTCTGACCGTCGATCCGGATGAGTTCTTTGTCTACCCATTCTGCGATACCCGGCCAATTCAGGCGCTGACCGATTGGCTGGATGACACCGGCGTGCGTAGCTTTGGCACCATGCTGATCGATATGTATCCACGCGGCCCGCTTGAGGATGCCCCGTGTCAGGAGGGGCAGAATCCGTTCGAGGTGGCCCCTTGGTTCGACGCCGGAAATTACATGATCACGCGCAACCCGGCCTATGGGAATCTATGGATACAGGGCGGCCCGCGCAGCCGCGTGTTTTTTGAGGACACCCCAGCCAAGGCCCCGGCGCTGAACAAGATACCGCTGGTGAAATGGAACCGGCGCTATACCTATGTCAGCTCGACCCATGCGCTGCTGCCGCGTGGTTTGAATCAGGTCTACGAACAAAGAGGCGGAGAAAAGACCAGCGGCGCGTTGCTGCACGCCAAACTGATCGACACGCTGGGCGAAAAGGCGCGCGAGGAAATGCTGCGCGGGCAGCACTACCGCGCATCGGGCGAATACCGCGCCTATGCCGAGCAATTGGAGGCGCGGCCCGTATTCTGGAACAAGTGGTCCGAGGCATATATCAACTGGCGTCAGCTTGAGATCCTCGGGCTGATGTCGAAGGGAAACTGGGCATGAGCAGCCTGGGCATCGTCATGCTGGTCCATACGGCGCTGGATCGGGTGGAACAGGTGGCCCGGCACTGGACCGCTTCGGGTTGCCCGGTCGTCATCCATGTGGATCGCAAAGTCGCCAAATCCGAGTTCGCGCGTTTTGTCACCAAATGTTCGGATGATCCGCTGATCCTGTTCTCGGAAAGGCATCTGTGCGACTGGGGCCGTTGGGGCATTGTGGCCGCATCACAATCCGCCGCCACACTGATGCTGGAGCGGTTTCCGGATGTGGCCCATGTCTATCTGTCCTCGGGGGCCTGTCTGCCGCTGCGGCCTGTAGATGAGCTGGTCGCCTATCTGGCCGACCGTCGGCGGGTGGATTTCATCGAAAGCGCCACAACCCGTGATGTCACCTGGACCATTGGCGGGCTGGACCTTGAGCGGTTCACGCTGCGGTTCCCGTTCTCGTGGCGCAAGCATCGCCGGCTGTTTGACGCCTATGTGCGTCTGCAACGCGCCCTGGGCCTACGCCGTAAAATCCCCGAGGGTCTGATCCCGCATATGGGCAGCCAATGGTGGTGTCTGACACGACAGACCCTGTCGGCGATCCTGCAGGATCCCAATCGCAAGGTGTTTGACCGCTATTTTCAAAAGGTCTGGATACCGGATGAAAGCTATTTTCAAACGCTGGCGCGGCTGTATTCCACGCATATTGAAAGCCGGTCACTGACACTGTCGAAATTCGACTATCAGGGCCGCCCGCACATGTTCTATGACGATCATCTACAAGTGCTGCGCCGGTCGGATTGCTTTGTTGCCCGCAAGGTCTGGCCCAGAGCCGATCGCCTGTATCAGGCGTTTCTGACCAGCCAGGCAAGCGCGATGAAGCCCGCCGAGCCCAATCCGGGCAAGATCGACCGGCTGTTTGCAAAAGCGGTTGAGCGGCGCGTCAAAGGTCGCGACGGCCTGTATATGCAGAGCCGCTTTCCTCATCAAAGCGCAGGCTGCGCCCTGACCGCATTTCCCTATGTCGTCCTGCAGGGGTTTGCGGAACTGTTCGAGGATTTCGAACCCTGGCTGACACATGTCACCAGCGCGCGGGTGCATGGCCATTTGTTTGACCCTTCCCGCGCTCAGTTTGCTGGCAACGAAACTATGGTGAATGGCGCGCTGAGCGATTGCGCCAACTTGCGGGACTATAACCCCGAAGCTTTTCTGACCAACCTGATCTGGAACACCCGGGGCGAGCGTCAGTGTTTCCAGCATGGGCCGATGGACACGCAGAAGATCAACGCGTTCCTGGCGCGCGATAAGAACGCCCACATCTCGATCATCACCGGCGCATGGGCCATTCCGCTGTTCCGCTCGAACATGAACTTTGCCGATATTCGGGCTGAGGCGGCCCGTTTGCAGCAGATCGAGACCAAACAGCTAAAGGCGTTTAGTGCCATCGGAGAAAAGCCCGGCCTGCGTATCTGGTCGATGGCCGAGTTTGTCGAGGCCCCGATGGAGCCTTTGCAGACCGTCCTTGATGCGCTTGGCCCGACCCAGCACAGCCATATCGCCGAGGCACCCAAGATGGTTGATCTGACGGGATTCGGGAAATTCTTGCAGAACCTGAAAAATCAGGGGATGCATCCCTATCTGATGGGGGATTTCCCTGCCGATGATGTGTTTGGCACGCAGGTCCGTCCCTATCGCAAACCCTATCTGGTGAAATAAGGCGCGATGGCATCCAAGTTTGACTATTTCATCGTGCTGGCGGATATGCGCACAGGCTCGAACCTGTTGGAACAACATCTGAACGCGCTGGACGGCGTCACCTGCCATGGCGAAGCGTTCAACCCCTATTTCATCGGACTGCCAAAATTGTCCGAGATGCTGGGCTTCACCGCCGAGACCCGTGACCACGATCCGCTGGCGCTGATCGATGCCATTCGCAACGCACCCGGAGAATTGAACGGGTTTCGCTTTTTCAGCACCCATGACGCGCGCGCGCTGACCCCGGCGCTGGATGATCCACGCTGTGCCAAGATCATCCTGACGCGCAATCCGCTGGACAGCTATGTCTCGTGGAAAATCGCGGTGGCGACCAAACAGTGGAAGCTGGTCAATATCAAACAACGGCGCGAGGCCGAAGTTACCTTTGATGCAGACGAGTTTGCCGATCAGATCACCCAGCGGACCGCGTTTCTGCAGAGCGCACTAAGCCATCTGCAAAAGACCGGGCAGACGCCGTTCTACATCGGCTATGACGATCTGAACGATCTGGAGGTGTTGAACGGGCTGGCGGCATGGCTTGGGGTCGACGCCCGCCTAACCGAAATCGGTCAGCATCTGCGGCGACAGAACCCGGCCCCTGCTCTGTCCAAGGTTTCAAACCCGGACACGATGGAAGCCGCCGTATCCGGGTTGGACCGGTTCAACCTGCATCGCATTCCGAACTTTGAGCCGCGCCGGGGCCCTGCGGTCGGGCGCTATGTCTGTGCAGCCAGTACGCCGCTGATGTACCTGCCGATGCGGGGCGGCCCGGAAACCGTTGTAGCCCGATGGCTGGCGGATCTGGACCGGGTGCAGACCAGCCAGTTGCTGACGGATCGCAGCCAGAAACAGGTGCGCAGCTGGATGCAGGAACATCCGGGGCATCGCAAGTTTACCGTTCTGCGCCACCCTCTGGCGCGGGCGCATACGGTGTTTTGCACGCGTATCCTCAGCACCGGGCCCGGCGCATATGTCAAAATCCGCAATATGATGCGCAACCGGTACAAGCTGCCGATCCCCGGCAAGGTCGAACCCGAGCGGTATGATCGGGATCAGCACTATGCTGCCTTCTCGGCCTTTGTGGCGCTTTTGCAAAGCGTTCTGGCCGGTCAGACCCCGATCCGCGCTGACGGGCTGTGGTGTTCGCAAGCGCAGATGCTGGAAGGGATGGCAAGCTTTGCCCTACCCGACCTGATCCTGCGCGAAGATGAGATCGTCACGGCACTGCCAGCGCTGGCGCGGGGGGTCGGGCATGATCAACCACCGCAGCCCGGCCCCGAGGAACCGGATACCCCGTTCACGCTGTCACAGATTTACGACCAGAAACTTGAGGCGCTGGCCAGAAAAACCTACCAGCGCGACTATCTGCAATTCGGGTTTGACGACTGGGCGCCGATCAGGGACGCAGGGTGATCACCGTACCTTCGTTGACCATCGCGTAGATCTCTTCCATCTCGTCATTCTTGACGGCGATGCAGCCGGCGGTCCAATCCGAGGTCTTTTTCGCGCGTTTGCGTTCGGACCGGCGGTTGGGCTGACCGTGAATGAAAATATCGCCACCCGGATCAACACCCGCCGCTTTGGCCTGCGCAATGTCTGCAGAGTTCGGGTAGGAAATCCCCAGCGACAGGTGATAGCGACTGCGTGGGTTGCGTCGGTCGATCAGATAGGTGCCTTCGGGCGTGCGACCATCACCTTTTTTGGTCTTGGTACCCGCCGGGGCAAAGCCCAGATCGACCTTGTATTCCTTGAGTATCTTCTCGTTGTGCAGAAGATACATCTTGCGCGCGCCCTTGTTGATGACAAGCGATGTCACCTCGGGGCCGTTATATGCCAGAAATCTGGGGCTTGCTGAGGCACATGCCGAAAGGCTCAGCGTGGCCATTGCCCCTAGTCCAAATGCTCGACGATCCATGTTTTCACTGCCTGCTTCTTTTTTTCTGCATTATGCCAAAAAACTGAAAAACTGAAATCACTTTTTGATGGGGACCTGCTCCATCAGGCGGCGTTCGATGTTTTCCAGCCGTTCCAGCACCTCGTCGCGATAGGCGTCGGTCTTGACCTCATCCTCGGCATGGTGGGCGTCCTGCATCGAGTTCACGATCAGACCGACCAGCAGGTTCACCACGGCAAAGGTCGTCACCATGATGAAGGGCACAAAGAACAGCCAGGCGTAAGGGTAAACCTGCATCACCGGACGCACGATGCCCATGGACCAGCTTTCCAGCGTCATGATCTGGAACAGGGTATAGGCCGACAGGCCCAGATCGCCGAACCAGTCTGGGAAGGAATACGAGAACAGCTTGGTCGAAATCACTGCACCGATATAGAACAGGATCGCCATCAGCAGGAATACGCTGGCCATGCCCGGCAAGGCCGAGATGAAGCCTTCGACCACCCGGCGCAGGCGCGGTGCGACCGAGATGACGCGCAGAACCCGCAGGATCCGCAGCGCCCGAAGGACCGAGAGCGCCCCGGCACTGGGGACCAGTGCGATGCCGACGATCACGAAGTCAAAGATATTCCAGCCGCTTGTGAAAAACCTGCGCCGCGTCGCGATCAGCTTCATCGCAATCTCGGCGACGAAGATGGCAAGGCACAGCTTGTCCAGTGTCACGATCACGGGGCCCGCAGCCTCCATCAGCGTGGGTGAGGTTTCCATGCCCAGCAGTATCGCATTGAACAGGATCACAGCGGTGATGAACCGCCCGAAAGCCGGGGCCTCGATGATGGTCAGCAGGCGTTGGGTGATCCCCATTGCGGATAGTCCTTTGTGTCTGGGTTACGGGTTCAGGGCAAAGCGCGCGGCAAGTTCGGTGTGTGACGACCATCGAAACTGGTCAACCACCTGCACCCATTCAAGGGTGTACCCCGCATTCACCAGCGTTTTTGCGTCGCGGGCGAATGTCACCGGGTTGCACGAGACATAGGCGATGACCGGGCGTTGCGCCTGCGCCAGCTCAGCCACCTGCGCTTCGGCCCCTGCGCGGGGCGGGTCAAGGACAACGGCGTCGAAGTTTTCCAGCTCGTCCGGCATCAACGGACGGCGGAACAGGTCGCGCGCCTCGGTCGTGACCTGTTTCAGCCCTTGTGATTTGCGCCAGCCCTGATCCAGGGCTTTGGTCATTTCACCCTCGCCCTCAACCGCGTGGATTTCGGCGGTTTGCGCCAAAGGCAGCGCAAAGGTTCCGCAGCCCGCGAACAGGTCCGCGATGCGCTTTGCGCCCTGTGTTGCATTGGAAACGGCCTGTATTAGAGCCTGTTCTCCGTCCTTCGTGGCCTGCAGGAAGGCACCCGGTGGTGGCATGACAGTGGCAGGGCCAAATCGTTGGATCGGGGGTTCGCGCATGGCGATCACCTCACCCTCCCAACTCAGCCGGGCGAGGCCGTGGTGTTCGGTCGCCTGTGCCAGCGCCAGTTCCAGCGGGCCATCCAGTGGCTTGCCGCCTTTGACCGACACGTCCAGACCCACCTCGGACAGGGTCAGCGTCACGGCCAGAACGCCTTTGCGGCTGCCCCCCAGCAGCGCCAGAGCCTGAGCGACCGGAATGGCGGCGATCAGATCGGGATGCAGCAGGTGGCAATCGGGGATCTCGGTGATCGTGTCAGACGCGCGCCCGTGAAACCCGGCCAAAGTGCCTTTCTTGGTGCGGCGCACAGCGATGGTCGCACGGCGGCGCGAGCGGTCGGGCGAGGTGTAAATGGGCCGCATCGGGGCATCGAGCCCCTGCGCGGCCAGCGCGTTGCGCACCACGTCAACCTTCCAATCCGCAACAAACGCATCCGATGCGTGCTGCAACTGACAGCCGCCGCAGGCCTTGTAATGCCGGCAAGGCGCTTTTACGCGCTGGTCCGAGGGTTCTTCGACCCGGATATCAGTCAGCATCTGACCAACCAACGTGCCACTGACCACCTCACCCGGCAGGGTGCGTGGGGCATAGACGGGTCCATCGGCGATGCCGTCCCCCTGATGGCCAAGGCGGGTTATGGTGTGGTGCTGCGTCATGGGTGGCCTGATAGCGGGGGTTTGCAGGCAACAAAACCCCTTTGGGTCCTTTGCGTTTACTTTGGATCGAAATACGCTGTCTCTCCCTACGGTCGAACGCGCATTCCGATGCTTGATTTATTAGAAACGCAAAGGCCCCTTATTCCGCCGCCTCGGCTTGAATGAACCCGCCAGACTGACGGTGCCAGAACCTTGCGTATAGCCCGCCGCGTTCCAGCAGCGCATCATGTGTGCCGCTTTCGACGATATGCCCCTGATCCAGAACGATGATCCGGTCCATCTCGCTAAGCGTGGACAGGCGGTGGGCGATGGCGAGCACGGTCTTGCCCTGCATCACTCGATGCAACGCCGTCTGGATCGAGGCCTCGACCTCGGAATCCAGCGCCGATGTGGCTTCGTCCAGCACCAGAATCGGTGCGTCTTTCAGGATGGCGCGGGCCAGAGCGATCCGTTGCCGCTGACCGCCGGAAAGCTTCACGCCCCGTTCCCCCAGATGCGCGTCATAGCCCTTGCGACCTTGCGCGTCCTGCAGGCCAAGGATGAATTCATGCGCCTCGGCCTTGGTGGCGGCCTCGATCATCTCGGCCTCGGTCGCGTCGGGACGACCGTATAGGATATTCTCGCGCGCGGAACGGTTGAACATCGCGGTTTCCTGCGTGACCATGCCGATCTGGCGGCGCAGGCTATCCTGCGTCACCGTCGCGACATCCTGACCGTCGATGCGAATAACGCCTTTTTCCCCGTCATAGAGCCGAAGTAACAGCGAAACCAAGGTGGATTTACCCGCACCAGAGGCACCCACGATACCCAGTTTCTCACCCGGGGCGGCGGTGAAATGCAGGTCGGATACACCGCCGATATCGCGCCCATAGGCAAAGCTGACATGGTCGAATGCGATCTCGCCTTCTGACACCACAAGCGGGGCGGCATTGGCGGCATCCTCGACGCGGTCACGTTTGGCTAGCGTGTGCATCCCGTTTTCGATCTCGCCGACATTGGCATATAGCCCCATCAGCGTGAAACTGACCCAACCAGTCATTTGCGCGATCCGGATCGAAACCGCCCCTGCTGCCACAATGTCCCCGGCGGTTGCGGTGCCTGCTTGCCAAAGCCACAGCGTTGCGCCGATCAACAGAACAGGCAGGATACCGGCAAGCGTCATCAGGACGAAGCGGAAGCTGGCGGAAAGCTTACCAAACTCCAACGACCGTTCACGCAAGTCGACCATAGAATCGCGGGCCGCCTGATCTTCGAATTCGGAATGGGCAAACAGCTTGACGGTTTTGATGTTGGTGATCGTATCGACCACCTGCCCCGACACCATCGCCCGCGCCCCGGCCCGCGCGGCCGAGCGTTTGCGGATACGCGGCAAGTACCAGCGCACCAAAGCGAAATAGACGACCAGCCAGCCGACAAATGGCAACATCACCAGCGGATGAATAGACCCTAACAAAAGCAAAGACCCCGCCAGCGAGGCCAAAGCGAACACAATCGCGCTGATCGTTTCAGACACGACCGACGCCATCGCGTTCGAGGTTTGCATCTGTTTCTGGGCGATCCGACCCGCGAAATCATCATCGAAATAGGTGACAGACTGGCCCAGTGTCCAGCGGTTCAGCTTGGCCAGCACCAACGGCGTGATATTCGGCATGACGATGTAGTTGTTCGACAGCGACGACAGGCCGAACAGCGCGGGACGCAGCAGCATGAAAAACGCCACCGCACCAAGGATCATCCACAGATTACTGCCCGTAAGAAACGCATCCGGCCCGGCAGAAGTGGCGACATCGATTACCCGGCCCAAGATCCAAGCCGTACCGGCCTCCATCGCGCCTGCTGTGGCCGAGAACAGGGCAGCGACAAACAGCATCGGCCATGCGCCGGACAGGGCCCAGCGAATGAACGCCCCCAGCGTTTGCGGCGGGGGCGTGTCAGTGTCTTTGAACGGTTGGATGAGGTCGGCAATCCTCATTCGGCGGCCTCCGGGTTCAGGAAGCCCCCAGATTGCCGCGCCCAGAACTGGGCGTAAAGCCCACCCTGCGCCAACAGGTCAGAATGGCCGCCCTCTTCTACGATGCGGCCCCCATCCATGACGAGAATACGGTCCATCTGGGCGATGGTGCTGAGCCGGTGGGCAATGGCGATCACGGTTTTCCCCTGCATCATACCGTAGAGCGTTTCCTGTATCGAAGCTTCGACCTCGGAATCTAGGGCGGATGTAGCCTCGTCCAACAGCAAAATAGGCGCGTCCTTCAGGATCACTCGGGCCAGCGTCACCCGCTGCCGCTGACCGCCCGACAGTTTCACGCCGCGCTCGCCCACATGGGCGTCGTAACCTTTGCGCCCCTGCGGGTCTTGCAGGTCAAGGATGAAATCATGCGCTTCGGCCTGTTTGGCGGCGGCGATCATCTGTTCCTCGGTCGCTTCGGGGCGACCATAGAGGATGTTGGCCCGGACCGAGCGGTGCAGCAGCGCGCTGTCCTGTTGGACCATACCGATATGGCTGCGCAGACTGTCCTGTGTGACCTTCGAAATATCCTGACCGTCGATCAGGATTGCGCCCTGTTCGACGTCATAAAACCGCAAAAGCAGCTTTACCAGGGTCGATTTTCCCGCACCCGAACGCCCGATTAGGCCGATCTTTTCACCCGGCTGGATCATCAGGTTGACATGATCCAGCCCGCCGGTTTCGCGGCCATAATGGTGCGACAGGTCGCGAATTTCGATCTGACCTTTCCTGAGCCTCAGGGGTTTTGCATCCGGGTCATCCAGCAAGCCAACCGGCTGCGCGATGGTCTGCATCCCTTCGGCAACGATCCCCAGTTCACGAAAGAAACTGGTCAGCGCCCACATGATCCAGCCGGTCATCGAGTTCAGCCGCAGAGTCAGCGCCGTAGCCGCCGCAACAACACCGACCGAGGCGCTGCCCTGCATCCACAGTGCAATCGCCCAGCCGCACACACCGACGATCAGGAACCCGTTCAGGGTAACCAGAGCCGCATCCATGATGGTGAATATCCGCATCTCGATCTGAAAGGTGCGCCGGGTTTCCTCGATCGCTTCCCGGGCATAGTCAATTTCCTGTGCGTCATGTGCGAACATCTTGACCGAATGGATGTTGGTATAGCTGTCCACCACCCGTCCCGTGACGGTCGAGCGCGCGTCGGAAGCCGCCTGCGACGCAGGCCCGACACGCTTGACGGTCCAGGTGACAAGCGCGGCATAGAAAACAAACCAGACCAGCAGCGGCAACAACAGGCGGGCATCCGCAGCGATCAGCAGGATCGCCGCACCTATCATATAGGCCAGCGCAAACGAGATCGCGTCAAACACCTGAAACACCACCTCACCGGCGGCGGGCGGGGTTTGCATGATGCGGTTGGCGATGCGCCCGGCAAAGTCGTTTTCGAACCAGCCAACGGATTGACGCAGAACGTGTTTATGCGCTCGCCAACGGAAAATCGTGCCAACATTGGGCAGGATTGCGTTGTTCAGCAACAGCACATCGACCACATGCAACAACGGTCTGAGAAACAGGACAAACAGAGCGATCAGCACCAACTCGGTCCCATGCGCCTGCCACAGTTCGGCGGGCGATCCACCAAGCAGATCAACGATGCGGCCCATATAGTAGATCAACCCGATCTCGACCGCCGCAACGATCACCGAAATCAGCGCCGTCCAGGCAAAAAGGCGGAAGAACGGCCGTGTATAGTCCAGCATGAAGGGCCACAGCCGCGTGGGCGGCGTGTCGGTTTCTTCATAGGCGACAAAGGGGTCGACGAGATTTTCGAAATAGCGAAACATGGAGGGTGCTCCGATTGAGCAGATAATAGGTCATGCGAAGAAAGATGGCGTCTGAACACCACCCCTACGGGTCAAGTGTTCAGCCTTAGCTGTCCCAGATCCCGTAATACATTCGCAGTCCTCCCTCGTGTTTGAGTCAGGCGCACCCTGCCAAAACTTGCGGGATTTGTCATCCCCTTTTGAGACTTCGCTTCAATCCGCCAGCAAATCATCGCGGCTGAGCGCGAAATCCGAGGCGATCCAACGCGCCTCAAGCTCGGCCAGTTTTGCGCCCAGCGCGGGGCCTGAGAAGGCGGGAATCAGATCCGCAGCCTTGATTGGAAACCGGGCTGCGGCCCCGTGTTCAAGGGCGCGCGCGAGGTCGTTTGACCATGGCTGTTCCAGAAACGCACAACGCAGCAGGGTTTCATGCAGGCCGCCCGCCGCCCCGTAGCGATAGCCGAGTTCGGCCACGCTGGTGGGGGCCATCGCCTCATCCCGCATCCGGGTCAGCCGTTGAAGCTGCGCCTTGCTGAGCCGCAGCGTTATGGCGACATCCGGCGGCGCGATGGCAGCCAGACGACGAATCGCATCGGGTGCGGCATGAGCGTCCTGTTCCAGCTGGATCAGAATCGCCATCGCAGTGTCATCTGCGCCGGGAAGCAACCGCGCCAGTACGCCTGCGCTGCGCATCGCCGCCACCGAGGGCGCAGGGTCCGGCGCGGCCAGCAGTTTCAGCATCTCAGACCCAACACGTTCGCGGGAAAGTGTCTCTAACCCGTCGAGATTTGCAGCGATGGCAGCCAGCGCGTCCGGGTCGAACCCGGCCTCGGCGTCGCCGTACCAGGCATGGAAGCGGAAATAACGCAGCGAGCGCAGGTAATCCTCGCGAATGCGATCTTCTGCCTTGCCGATGAACCGGACCCGGCGCGCCTGCAGGTCTGGCAAGCCGTTCAGAGGATCCAGAATTGTGCCATCGGGGCGCGCGTACAGCGCGTTCATAGTGAAATCGCGGCGTGCGGCGTCCTCTTCCACCTTGCCGGAGAACGCCACAACCGCGCGGCGGCCGTCGGTTTCGACGTCGCGGCGGAAGGTGGTGATCTCATGCGGGATGCCATCGCTGACAACGGTGATTGTCCCGTGCTCCAGACCGGTGGGTATCGCCTTGAGGCCCGCAGCCTTGGCCAGTTTCATCACCTGTTCGGGGCGCGCATCGGTCGAGATGTCGATATCTGATACCGGCGCGTGCAGCAGCGCGTTACGTACGCAGCCGCCCACAAACAGCGCCTGCGCGCCCGAGCTTATAAGCGCGGTACAGACGGCCTGCGTGGCCGGTGCTGTGATCCAGTCTTCGGTGATCTGCATCATCCGTTTGCCCGTGCTGCCAGCCCCCGCAGAATGCGCGCCGTCGCGCCCCAGATGTAATAGGGGCCGTAGGGAACCGTGTAGTAGAACCGTTTCTGTCCACGCCAGCGGCGCGACTCGACGACATAATTCGCGGGGTTCAGCACATGTGCAAGAGGGACCGAGAAGACCTCATCTACCTCGCCCGGCTCGGGCACCGGATCAAATGCCCGATCCAGAACGGCAACCACGGGGGTGACGGCGAATGAGGTGACGGTTTCATGGGTCGGCAGATGGCCCAGAATGCGCGGCAGGTTTTGCGGAAGCCCGATTTCTTCGTGCGCTTCTCGCAGCGCGGTCGCGGTGACGTCAGCGTCACCTTGATCCTGCTTGCCACCCGGAAAGGCGATCTGGCCGGGATGATGTTTCAGCGCTGAGGACCGCTTGGTCAGAATCAGGCGCGGCTCAGCTTCGGTCAGCGACACCGGTACCAGAACCCCCGCAGGGCGCAGTTTGCGCCCCGCAGGCAGAGTAACGTCGGGATTCAGGTCAAAATCGCTCGACCCGCTGCCCGGGCGATTCAGTGCCGCCGCCAGATGGGTTGCCGCGTCAGACGCCATCCGTGTCTTCGGCATCAAAGCCAACCGTGCGCGGATCCAACACGTAATGCGCGCCGCAGAACTGGCAATCGGCCGTGACTTTGCCGTCATCGGTGGTCATCTTCTCGATGTCCTGCGCCGAATAGATCGACAGGCTTTGCCGCACGCGATCTTCGGAGCAGGTGCAGCCGAACTTTACCTGTTGGGCGTCGTAAACGCGGGGCTGTTCCTCGTGAAACAGGCGCACAAGCAGGTCGGTGGGCGCAACGGACGGCCCGATCAGTTCCAGATCGTCTACCGTATCCAGCAGGATATTGACGCGATCCCAGTTTTCACCTTCTTCACCATCAACCAGATCGCTGGCGGTCAGAATGTCACCGCTGCCCTCGCCTGACGCCGCAAAGGGCGAGGCTTTGGGCATGTGCTGCAGCATGATGCCGCCCGCGCGCCAATGCTCACCGACACCGGGTTCGGTCGATTTGCCAAAACTCAGCGAAAACCGGGTCGGCAGCTGTTCGGACTGCGCGAAATACGCCTCGGCACAGGCGCTCAGAGAGCCTCCGGCCAGCGGGGTGATGCCCTGATAGGGCTGCGTGCCTTCACCCTGATCGATCATGATGGCGAAATACCCCTCGCCGACCTGATCAAACGGGGCGGCATCGGTCAGCCGATCGCGGTCGAAACTGGCATAGGCCCGGATCTGCGCCGCTTCGCCTTCCTGCTGCGGCGCATAATAGTCCGTCGCGATCATCCGCACGGCACCCTTGGATTGCACTTGCAGCGACAGCTTCCAGCGCAGCGAAATGGTCTGGCCGATCAACGCGGTCAGCAAGGCCATCTCGGCAACCAGCGCCTCGACCTTTTCGGGATAGTCGTGCTGTTTGAGGATGCCGTCCAACACGCCATCCAGCCGCGCGACGCGGCCGCGCATATCCGATACATCAAGCTGAAAGGGCAGGACGGTATCGTCCCACGCGATTTTCGTTCCAAGAGACATGGGGTTTCCTTACACGCCACGGGTTGGCATACCGCCACCATATAGGTCGAACACTTCGGGTTGAAAGGGGCCATACATGATCAGACGTTTTGGGGAAAGCCCTGTTCCCGGTCAGACATACACGCGCCGCGTTGGTGTCTATTCCCTTTTGCCCCAAGGCCATCGGTTGCTGCTGACCTGTCAGACCGACCCGGGCCCCGACCTGCAGTTGCCCGGTGGTGGCATTGATCCGGGCGAATCGCCCATTACCGCCTTGCACCGCGAAGTGTTCGAGGAAACCGGCTGGCTGATCGCCGCGCCGCGCCGTGTCGGAGCGTTTCGGCGTTTTGCCTATATGCCTGAATATGACCTCTGGGCCGAGAAAATCTGCCTGATCTACCAGGCCCGCCCTGTCCGCCGCATCGGTCCGCCGACCGAAGCCTTTCACGAGGCGCTTTGGATGGACGCCGCAGATGCGGCACATATGCTGGGCAACGCGGGGGATCGCCACTTTGCCGCCCGGTATGCTCACAGCTGCTAAGCCCCGTTATATTCGAAGAATACAGCCGAAACGTCATCATCCATCGCGCCCGCAGGTGACATCGCCTGCGTAAGATGCCAGAACATGTCATCCAGAAATTCCGGCCCGCCTTTCATATGCGCAGCGCATTCCAAAGCCATGTCGCGTAACCCGTCCTCGTCCAGCAATGTTCCATCCGTCTGGCGGCATTCGGTAAAACCGTCCGAGTATAGCAGCAGCTTGTCGCCCGGTTGCAGGTAGGTATCGATCTTCTGGAACCCGGCATCCGGCAACAAACCAATTGGCAGTCCACCCTCGCCCAGAAACTCGGTCTGCCCGTCCTGACGCAGCAGCAAGGGATGCGGATGGCCAGCCTGTACCATTTTCATATGCCCGTTGCGCAGATCGACGATGGCGTAGACCATGGTAAAATATTCCTCGATCCCGGTGTCAGCGATCAGGCGGGAATTAAGGGTGGCCGCGACCTCATCCGGCGGTAAAAGCGCGTAGAACTTGTTGAATCGCCTCTCCATCGCGACGTTCTGATCGAAATGTGTGCTGGACAGATAGCTGCCCAGTCGCGCGGTCATCATCGCCGAGGTGATGCCATGACCCGACACATCGATACTGTAGAACCCAAGCCGGTTCACACCGGGCGAGAACATCCCCACCAGATCGCCGCCAATATGGCCGCACGGTTTCAGCAGCAGGCTGACTCGCGAGTTGCCAAACTGCCCCGTCAGTTCCGGCACCAGCGAGTCCTGAATTTTGCGCGCCTGCATCAGGTCCTTGTCGATGGCATCATGGGCCACGCGCAACTCCGCAAGTGCGGTTTCGATCAGGCGGTTTTTGTCGGACAACTCGCGCTGCATCAGCAAAATGCGCGCACCGGCGGCGATACGTGCGCGCAGCTCGTCCGCCTCAAGCGGTTTGATCAGGAAATCGTCGGCCCCGGCATCCAGCCCCCGCGCCACTTCCTGCTTTTCGCTTTTTGACGTCAGAAGGATGAAATAGCTGTATTGTTCGCGGTCCATGTCACGAAAGGCGCGGCAGAATTCCAGACCGCTCATCCCTGGCATGACCCAATCGCTGAGCACCAGATCGGGCGGCTGATCCCGGCAGAGCGCGATTGCATCCTCGCCACTATCGGCCTCAAGCACCTGAAAACCCCATTTCCTGAGCGACGCCGCCAGAATGCGGCGTTGCAACCGGCTGTCATCCACGATCAGAACTTTCTGAATCGCGCCAAAATCGGGTTCCCCCCTCACCTCGGCCTGGTTGGATTCTGACACCCTGCGTTTCCCGTTTGCCCGCAACGACGCCAACCTAGAAGCCAGCCGCTTAACATCTGGTGAAGGCCTGAGCAGACGGGGCTTAACCGGCTGTTTACGTGCACCGCGCTACAAACAGGCAACGCGAGCAATGGCAAAGGCACGAGATGATCAACTGGCCCAGAGTTCAACAATTACGACATGAAGTCGGGGCCGAGGAATTCGACGAAGTCGTGCAGATTTTTCTGGACGAGGTGCACGAGGCATTGGACCGGCTGAAGCAGGACACGCGGCGCAGTCAAATGGAACAGAACCTGCATTTCCTCAAGGGCAGCGCGCTGAGTCTGGGGTTCGATCAGTTCTCGAAGCTTTGTCAGGATGGGGAACGGCAGGCGGCTGTGGGCGAGGCGAGGACTGTCGATATTCCCCGGATCCTCGCGATGTTCGATGCCTCGAAGGCAGTATTTGATGCAGAGCTGCCGGCCAATCTGACCTGACTCAGATCACGAACTGCGCCAGCGTCTCATCCTCGGTGATGTCGGTATAGGTAAACCCGGCCTCATCCAGATGGGCAAACAGGCGCACAAAGTTTTCCGGCTTTCGGGTTTCGATCCCGATCAGGACCGATCCGAAGTTGCGCGCCGATTTCTTCATATATTCGAACCGGGCAATGTCGTCCTCGGGGCCGAGAATGCCCAGAAACTCTTTCAGCGCGCCGGGGCGCTGGGGCAGGCGCAGGATGAAGTATTTCTTGACGCCGGAATAGCGCTGGGCGCGTTCCTTGACCTCGGGCAGGCGTTCGAAATCGAAGTTCCCGCCCGAGGTGACGCAGACCACGGTCTTGCCCCGGATAAAGCTTTGCACATCCCCAATCGCTTCGATGGCAAGGGCACCGGCAGGTTCCAGAACGATGCCCTCGACATTCAGCATCTCGATCATGGTGGCACAGATGCGGTCCTCGGACAACGTCAGTACGTCGGACAGGTGGCGCGATTTGAGCAGTTCAAAGGGCTTTGCACCGATCCGGCCCACGGCGGCCCCGTCGACAAATGTATCCACATGATCCAGAGCCACAGGATGCCCCGCCGCAAGTGCCGCGCGCAGACAAGCCCCGCCTGCGGGCTCGACAAACAGGCAATGGGTGCGATCGCCAAACCACGTCGCCACGCCCGAGGACATGCCGCCGCCGCCGACGGGAAGGATCACGTGATCGGGCACACGGCCCAGCTGTTCCTCGATCTCGGCGGCGAGCGAAGCCTGCCCCTCGATCACGTCATCATCGTCGAAAGGCGACAGGAAATGCCCGCCCTGCTGCGCGCACCATGCTTGCGCGGCGGCGAGCGTATCGTCGAAATAGTCGCCGGTCAGGTGAACCTCGATATTGTCACCGCCGAAGATGCGGGTTTTCTGGATTTTCTGCTGCGGCGTGGTGACGGGCATGAAAATCACGCCCTTCACATCCAGATGCTTGCACATAAAGGCCACGCCCTGCGCGTGATTTCCGGCACTGGCGCAGACAAACAGGCCCTGCCCCTGCTGCTTGCGCATGGCGTTGAACGCGCCCCTGATCTTGTAGGACCGCACCGGGCTGAGGTCTTCGCGCTTCAACCAGATATCGGCCCCGTAGCGATCAGACAGATGGGCATTCCGCTGCAACGGCGTCGCCGGAAAGACAGAGCGCATCGCCTGTTCGGCGGCGCGGGCACGGTTCATGAAATCACTCATGGGCGCGTCAGTGGCCTATCCCGAGCGAAAGGGCAAGGAATACATATGTGTACGCGGGTTAGCGCAGTTCGCGTTTTTCGATAAAGACGCCGTACATAGTGGTCAGGATGCTGACGTTGATCAGCGGGATAACCAGCATAAACGCAAAGATCACGACAAAGACGCCTATGATCGGAACAAACAATATTATCGATGCCAGAAATTGCAGCATTAACTGGAACAATACCGACAGGATCACCAACAGAATGATCGCGCCCGCAGACCCGGTGGTCGCATTCCATGCTTCTGACAACGTCACCGATTTCCCGATTGCGGCACCGGGCAGAATTGGGGAAACCCGATAGAAAGCAACAGACAAGAAAAGAACAAAGACCAACCAGACCAGAAATCCAATCAGGGCCGAGGCTTGCGACACAAAGCCAATGACCAGCATAGCCGGAAGCATCGCAACAACCCCAAGCAAAATCAGCATCACTATGCGACCAAAATATGCCAGGATGCGATCTGATCTGAACACAGGAAGAAAGCCTGTGGGATATTCTTCAAGCAGCACGAACCGATGCCAGGACACAACGATCCAGAGCATGATCGCAAAAATGGTAATCAGGACAAACAAAAGGAAACCTGCAATTGCACCCGCCGATGCGGCATCCGGCAGGCCATTGGGTTCGGTCGAGATGTCCTCGAACGAAATGCCAAAGACAATGCTGAGCACAACGACAAGTACGCCACCGATAAAGGCAGGCACCAACGAGATTTGAAGGGCCTCCTTCAGATTCCTCAAGACCATCTTCACCGAATGAACAAATATCTCTAATCCCAACACGACCCTGCCCTCTCAACCAATCCTTGTTCTCTATTCCCCCGTTTCACCCCAATTCGCACCGAGCGTCAACGCAGATAACTTGCCCCCGGTTTCAAAACCCGCTAGGGGCCAAGCGTCTTACGCATAAGGGGAAGTCAGATGTCCGCGCCCAAGAAAGTTGTTCTGGCCTATTCCGGTGGCCTTGATACCTCGATCATCCTGAAATGGCTGCAGACCGAGTATGGTTGTGAGGTTGTGACCTTCACCGCCGATCTGGGTCAGGGTGAGGAACTGGAACCCGCCCGCCAAAAGGCCGAGCTGCTGGGGATCAAGCCCGAGAACATCTATATCGAGGACATCCGCGAGGAATTCGTCCGCGATTTCGTCTTCCCGATGTTCCGCGCCAATGCTGTTTACGAGGGGCTGTATCTGCTGGGTACGTCCATTGCCCGCCCGCTGATTTCGAAACGTCTGGTTGAGATTGCCGAGGCGACCGGTGCCGATGCCGTGGCCCACGGTGCAACTGGCAAAGGTAATGATCAGGTGCGGTTCGAACTGGCGGCTTATGCGCTGAACCCCGACATCAAGGTCATCGCCCCATGGCGCGAATGGGATCTGACCAGCCGTACCAAGCTGCTGGAATTTGCCGAACAGAACCAGATTCCGATTGCCAAGGACAAGCGCGGTGAGGCTCCGTTCTCGGTCGATGCGAACCTGCTGCACACCTCGTCCGAGGGTAAGGTTCTGGAAGACCCCGCCGATATGGCACCCGATTATGTCTACCAGCGCACCGTCCACCCCGAGGACGCGCCGAATGAGCCCGAGTTCATCGAGATCGGCTTTGAAAAAGGCGACGCGGTCAGCATCAATGGCGAAGCGATGAGCCCCGCCACCATCCTGACCAAACTGAACGAATATGGCGGCAAGCACGGCATTGGTCGTCTCGATCTGGTCGAAGGCCGTTTCGTCGGTATGAAATCGCGCGGCATTTATGAGACGCCGGGCGGCACCATCCTGCTGGAGGCGCATCGCGGTATCGAATCCATCACCATGGACCGCGGCGCGATGCACCTGAAAGACCAGCTGATGCCGCAATATGCTGAGCTGATCTATAACGGCTTCTGGTACAGCCCCGAGCGTGAAATGCTGCAGGCCGCCATCGACCGGTCACAGGAACACGTCACCGGCACCGTCCGCGTGAAACTGTATAAAGGTCTGGCCTCGACCGTGGGCCGCTGGTCGGATCATTCGCTCTATTCCGAGGCGCATGTGACGTTCGAGGAAGACGCCGGTGCCTATGACCAGAAAGACGCGGCAGGCTTCATCCAGTTGAACGCGCTGCGCCTGAAACTGCTGGCGGCGCGGGACAAGCGTTTGAGCAAGTAACAACATTTTACCCAATAAGACCCCGGTGTCCTGACAGGCACCGGGGTTTTTCTTTGGCCGGGTTCCCGTCGGGTCAGGCTTGCCCGCAGCACGCAGATGTCTTTACCCACAGGTCAACCTGGGAAAGGATAGATAATGCAAGACATCGCAGATGGAATTCAGAAGGGCTTGGGCGGCAAACCCTTCGACGGTTCGCTTAAGTTTGATTGCGGCGCGGATGGGGTGATTGTTCTGGCTGATAACACCGCCTCGACGACGGATCGTGACACCGATTGCACCATTCGCATTTCGCGCGACAACCTGACCAAGCTGCTGACCGGCAAGCTGAATCCGATGACCGGCGTGGCGCTGGGCAAGCTCAAGATTTCGGGCAACATGGGGGTTGCGATGAAGCTGGGGAAGTTGCTGGGATAACGGGTGATCACGGATAAACTCGTTTCACCAGCCTGTGACAAACCATGTCAGCGGATTGAAACGGGCAGAATTACGGGTCAGCTTGGTCGTGGAAGGAGACCCGCCATGACCCGGACTGCTTATATCGACCACATCAAACCCGCCCTGTTATTCACCTTGATTACGCTGGTCGCGATGTTGCGCGCGTTGCCTGCCCCGGCAGCGGGAACCGAAACGCTGACCGTTGCGGGGGGCTGTTTCTGGTGCGTGGAATCCGATTTCGAATCCGTGCCCGGCGTAACTGGTGCGGTATCGGGTTTTACCGGTGGCAAGACAGCCAACCCGACCTACGATCAGGTCTCAAAAGGCGGATCGGGACATTATGAAGCGGTCCAGATCACGTTTGATCCGTCGCGCGTCTCTCGTGAAACATTGCTGAACATGTTCTTCCGGTCCGTTGATCCCACCGACGCGGGCGGGCAGTTTTGTGATCGTGGCAACAGCTATCGCACTGCAATATTCGTCTCTGATGCAGGGGAAAAGGCACTTGCACAGCGCGCCAAGGCAAATGCGCAAAAGGCGTTGGGTCAGACAGTTGTCACCCCGATCCTGCAGGCAGGTGCGTTCTATCCGGCCGAGGCCTATCATCAGGATTACTACAAGGGCGAAAAAATCGTCTTTACCCGCTTTGGACCCAAGCGCCAGAAAAACGCTTACAAGGCCTATCGCAAGGCTTGCGGCCGCGATGCCCGGGTCAAGCAATTGTGGGGTGGCGATGCGCCGTTTGCCGGGTCTTAGTCGAGCCGCGCGTCGCGCACCTCTTTCAGATCGGGAATGACATCTGCCGTACCGTGCCGCGTGACCATCAGGGCCGCGGCACGATTTGCCTGAACAATCGCCTGTGCCATCGGCATTCCACGATCCATTCCAGCCAACACATAACCGGTAAAGGTATCCCCTGCACCGGTGGTATCAACGGGTTCTACCACATGCGCGGCGAAATCTACCGCCTGCTGCCCGCGCTGATGATACCGAGCGCCTTTTGAACCCAAGGTGACAATGACATGCGCTACCGGCAGATCATCGACCGAAAGACCCGTGGCCTGCTGCAATTGCTCGGCCTCGACCTCGTTCAGGATCAGAAAATCCAGATAAGGCAGAACCGCCCGAACGCTCTCGGCCTGAAACGGGGCTGCGGCGTAGCAGACGGTCAACCCCAGATCGCGGGCCAATTTTGCCGCCTGACCTTGTGCGTTGGTTTCATTCTGCATGACCAGCAGATCGCCCGAAACGGCTGAGGACAGCGCCTGCCCCAGCTGATCTTCGGAAATGGCGTTGTTGGCGCCCTGAAACAGGATGATATTGTTTTCACCACCACCATCCACCGCGATGATGGCATGACCTGTCGGCACATCCGCCTCGGCAATATGGCGCGTATCCACACCATATTCGGTCAACCGATCCCGCGCCCAGCGCCCGTCACTGCCAACGGCGCCGATATGCGCCACCTGCGCCCCTGCACGGGCTGCCGCCACCGACATATTCGCACCTTTGCCACCCAGAAACCGCTGCAGCCCTTGCGCAGCCAGGGTTTCTCCGGGTCCGGGCAGATGCGGCACGTCATAGATCATATCCGCGTTGATCGAGCCGAGGTTCCAGATCGTCATGGTTTATCCAATGTCGCACGAGGCCAGAATGGCCATGTTCAGAATGTCATTCGCCGTCGAGACGGTCGAGCAGATCTGGATCGGTTTGTCGACACCGGACAGGATCGGACCAATCACAGTGGCCCCGCCCATCTCCTGCATCAGCTTGGTGGAAATCGACGCCGAATGCCGCGCGGGGACGATCAGGATATTGGCCGGGCCGGTCAGGCGCTGGAACGGATATCCCGCCTGCTGGTCGACGTTCAGGGCAACGTCGACGGTCATTTCGCCCTCATACTCGAAATCAACGCCGCGCTGGTCCAGAACCGCGGGGGCGCGGTGCATTTTCTCGGCCCGTTCCGACACGGGATAGCCAAAGGTCGAAAAGCTGACAAACGCCACGCGCGGCTCAAGCCCCATATGCCGGGCCACGGCGGCAGAGCGTTCGGCGATATTGGCCAGGTCGTTTTCGTCAGGCCATTCATGCACCAGCGTATCGCCGATCAGAACGATCCGGCCCTTGTGGAGCAGGGCCGTGACACCCGCCGCACCGTGGGTCGCGTCAGCATCAAACACATGGTTGATCCGGTCCAATACATGCGCTGACTTGCGTGTGGCCCCTGTCACAAGACCATCACCATGCCCATGTGCCAGCATCAGGGACGAGAATACATGCCGGTCGCGCGCGGCAAGACGGTGGATGTCCTTGTGGTCAAAGCCTTTACGCTGCAGCCGCTGATAGAGGAAATCCTTGTAGGTATCCAGATACGAGGTGTTGGCAGCATTCACCACCTCAAGCTCGCGCACCGCGTCGCCAAGTCCTGCTTCTTCCAGCTTTTGCCTGACCTCTTCGGCGCGGCCCACCACAAGCGCCTTGCCAAAGCCAGAGCGTTGATAGGTCACGGCGGCGCGCAGCACGCGGGGATCATCACCTTCGGCGAAGATCATCCGGCTTTGGGCGGCGCGGGCACGGGCGTTCAGACCTCGCAGGATGCTGGCAGTCGGGTCCATACGGGATTTCAGGCTCAGCTCGTAAGCCTCCATGTCGATGATCGGGCGCCGCGCGGCCCCGGTATCCATCCCGGCCTTGGCCACTGCGGGCGGAATGCGGTGGATCAGGCGCGGATCGAATGGCGTCGGGATGATATAGTCGCGGCCAAAGGTCAGAGTCTTGCCATAGGCCAGCGCAACCTCATCCGGCACATCCTCGCGCGCCAGACGGGCCAGTGCATGGGCGCAGGCAATCTTCATCTCGTCATTGATGGCGCGGGCATGGATGTCCAAAGCGCCGCGGAACAGATAGGGGAACCCCAGCACGTTGTTGACCTGATTGGGATAATCGCTGCGCCCGGTTGCGACGATGGCATCCACGCGGACCTCATGCGCCTCTTCCGGAGTGATCTCGGGGTCGGGGTTCGCCATCGCAAAGATCACCGGATTGTCGGCCATGCTCGCAACCATGTCCTGCGTCACGGCACCTTTGACCGAGACACCAAGGAACACATCAGCACCCTTCATCGCTTCTTCCAGTGTGCGCAGCTCGGTACTGATCGCATGGGCCGACTTCCATTGGTTCATGCCCTCGGTCCGGCCCTGATAGATCACGCCCTTGGTGTCACAGACGATGCAATTGTCATGCTTCGCCCCCATCGCCTTGAGCAGTTCAATACAGGCGATCCCCGCAGCCCCCGCGCCGTTCAGAACGATCTTCACATCTTCGATCTTCTTGCCCGAGATATGCAGCGCGTTCAGCAGCCCTGCCGCGCAGATCACCGCCGTACCATGCTGGTCGTCGTGAAAGACCGGGATATCCATCTCTTCTTTCAGGCGCTGTTCGATGATGAAACATTCGGGTGCCTTGATGTCCTCAAGATTGATGCCGCCAAAGGTCGGCCCCATCAGCCGCACCGCACGGCAAAATTCGTCCGGGTCTTCTGTGTCCAACTCGATATCGATCGAGTTCACGTCGGCAAAGCGTTTGAACAGAACCGCCTTGCCCTCCATCACCGGTTTGCCGCCCAGCGCGCCCAGATTGCCAAGGCCCAGAACAGCAGTTCCGTTCGAGATCACGGCAACCAGATTGCCCTTGTTGGTATAGTCATAGGCTGTCTCGGGCGCTTCGGCGATGGCTTCACATGGTACAGCGACGCCGGGGCTATAGGCCAGCGACAGATCGCGCTGCGTGGTCATGGGAACGGTGGCCTGCACCTCCCACTTGCCGGGGGTAGGGTCCAGGTGAAAGGCCAGTGCCTCTTCTTTGGTGATCTTCGTTTTGGGCATCTTAAGGGTCGTTTCCATGACTTCGGGGCTGATGCCTCATAGCGCAGGCGGGGCTGCGCCTCAACGAGAATGAGTTTTCGGCTTTTACAGAAGATGTGGGATTTGTAAGGTCGCGCCCGGAACACGCCGGAAGGGGGCCGCTTTTGTCCACAGTCACGCCGATGATGGCGCAATATCTTGAGATCAAAGAGGCCCATGCCGACGCCCTGCTGTTCTATCGAATGGGCGATTTCTACGAGATGTTTTTCGAAGATGCCGTCAACGCCGCCGAGGCGCTGGATATCGCGCTAACCAAACGCGGCAAGCACAATGGCGAAGATATTCCCATGTGCGGCGTTCCGGTTCACGCCGCTGAAGGGTACTTGCTGACGCTGATCCGCAAAGGGTTCCGTGTCGCCGTTTGCGAACAGATGGAAAGCCCGGCTGAGGCGAAGAAAAGAGGCTCTAAATCAGTGGTTCGGCGCGATGTTGTGCGTCTGGTGACGCCCGGCACGCTGACCGAGGATGCGCTGCTTGAGGCCCGCCGCCACAACTTTCTGGCCGCCTATGCCGAGGTTCGCGATGAGGCAGCGCTGGCCTGGGCCGATATCTCGACCGGGGCGTTTCATGTAATGTATTTGACATCCGTGCGGCTTAGTCCTGAACTGGCACGATTGGCCCCGTCCGAGCTGATCGTCGGCGATGGGATGGAACAGGCACTGAATGAAACGGTGCGCGATCTGGGCATTTCGCTCACCCCCATCGGGCGCGCCAGTTTCGATAGCACGGCGGCGGAAAAACGCATCTGTTCGTTGTTCAACGTCGGCGCACTGGATGCGTTCGGCACCTTTGGACGTGCCGAAGTGTCCGCAATGGGCGCATTAATCGACTATCTAGAGATTACGCAGAAAGGCAAACTGCCTTTGCTGCAAACGCCTCTGAAGGAATCTGAGGACCGTGTCGTCCAGATCGACGCTGCCACGCGCCGCAACCTGGAATTGACCCGATCCCTGTCAGGGGGCCGCGCCGGATCGCTGCTATCGGTGGTTGACCGTACTGTCACGCCCGGCGGCGCGCGGCTGCTGGAACAGCGACTGTCCAGCCCGTCCCGCAATCTGGACGTGATCCACGCCCGGCTGGACGCCGTCAGCTTTGCGACTGAGGACAGCCTGACCACTTCGGATCTGCGTGAGGCCCTGCGCAAAACCCCCGATCTGGACCGCGCCTTGTCACGGCTGTCCCTGGACCGCGGCGGCCCCCGTGATCTGGCCGCAATCCGCAACGGGCTAACCCAAGCCGCCGCGATTGCCGGGATTTGCGATGGGCGAGACCTGCCGGTTCTGCTGACCACGGCGCTGCAAAACCTTGTCGGTTTTGACGACCTGCTAAACCTGCTCGACGAGGCACTTGTGGCCGAGCCCCCCTTGCTGGCCCGCGACGGCGGTTTCATCGCACCTGGCTATGACGCAGACCTGGACGAGGCGCGCACCCTGCGCGACGAAGGCCGCTCGGTCATCGCCGGGTTTCAACAGAAATACGCGGAACACACCGGCATCACCTCGCTGAAGATCAAGCATAACAATGTGCTGGGTTACTTTATCGAAACCACCGCAACCCATGCCGAGAAAATGCTGAACCCGCCGTTCAGCGAAACTTACATCCACCGCCAGACCACCGCCAATCAGGTACGCTTCACGACCGTCGAACTGTCCGAGATCGAAACCCGCATTCTGAACGCAGGTAACCTGGCGCTTGAGATCGAAAAACGGCTCTATCAAAGGCTTTCTGATGAAATTCTGGCACAAGCCGCCCGCCTGAACCAAGCGGCCCGAGGGTTGGCCGAACTGGATCTGACCACCGCACTCGCCGATCTGGCACGCGGTGAAAACTGGTGCCGTCCACAGGTCGACACCTCTCGCGCTTTCAACGTTCAGGGCGGTCGCCACCCAGTGGTCGAACACGCGCTGCGCCAGCAATCAGGCGATGCCTTCATTGCCAACGATTGCGACCTGAGCGCCGAGGACGGGGCCGCCATCTGGTTGCTGACCGGCCCCAACATGGCCGGTAAATCCACCTTTTTGCGCCAGAACGCCCTGATCGCGCTTCTCGCCCAAATGGGCAGCTACGTTCCGGCGGAACAGGCCCATATCGGTATCATCAGCCAGCTTTTCAGCCGCGTCGGCGCGTCGGACGATCTGGCAAGGGGCCGCTCGACCTTCATGGTCGAAATGGTCGAAACCGCCGCCATCCTCAATCAGGCCGACGACCGCGCGCTGGTGATCCTTGACGAAATCGGACGCGGCACCGCCACCTATGACGGCCTGTCGATCGCATGGGCCACGCTGGAACACCTGCACGCCGCAAACCAATGCCGGGCGCTGTTCGCCACGCACTATCACGAACTGACCGCTTTGGCCGGCAAGCTGGAAGGTGTCGAAAACGCAACCGTCGCCGTCAAGGAATGGGAAGGCGAGGTCATCTTCCTGCATGAAGTTCACAAAGGCGCGGCCGACCGCTCCTACGGTGTTCAAGTCGCGCAACTGGCGGGTTTGCCCGCAACAGTGGTCGACCGCGCCCGCACCGTCCTTGAGCAACTGGAAAAAACTGAACGTGAAGGTGGCAAACAAAAAGCGCTGATCGACGACCTGCCATTGTTCTCAGCCGCGCCACCACCACCGCCTGCGCCCAAGACCTCACCCGTCACGGATATGCTGAATGAGATCCTCCCCGACGACCTCAGCCCCCGTGACGCGCTTGACCTGATCTACAAACTGAAAGAGGCGGCCAGATACTGACCGCCCCTTCATCTTTTCAAAAATACTCTCGCCGAAGGCTTGGCCTCGCAGAGGCCAATCAGCTCGCTGGTGTTGAAGATACCCCAACCTGCGCCGGTCGCAGCAGCCGGTCGTGCAACATGAACCCTTCTGCAGACACCTGAATGATATCCCCTGCGCGCGTCCCCGGCACCGGCGCTTCAAACATCGCCTCATGCACATTCGGATCAAACCGATCACCAACTTCGGGCGTGATCACCTCGATCCCATGTTTCTGGAATACATCCTTCAGCGCCCGCATGGTCAGCTCAACGCCTTCCAATAGACCGGCAGCAACCTCTTTCTGCTCATCCGTTGCGGCCTCAAGCGCGCGTTTCATGTTGTCGTAAACGGGCAGCATATCGCGCGCCAGTTTGGACCCGCCATATTGTTCCGCATCCCGACGTGCCTTATCGCCGCGCTTGCGCGCATTTTCGGCATCCGCCAGTGCGCGCATGAACCGGTCTTTGTATTCATCCCGCTGCGCCCGCAGCTCATCCAGTTCCAGCGCTTCTTCACTGATCTCGGCGATTTCCTCGGCCAGTTCTTCTGCTTCGGCGGACATGATATCGTCCAGAAATTCTTCGTTCTTGGGCTCTGCCATTTCTTACCCTCTAGCTCCGGTCGGATATCAGCTTGCCGACCAGTTGCGCCGTATAATCCACGATTGGTACGATCCGTCCATAATTCAGACGTGTGGGGCCAATAACCCCGACCGCACCGATTATCTTACGATCAGCGTTCATATATGGAGAGACCACCAAAGAGGAACCCGAAAGTGAGAAAAGTTTGTTCTCAGAGCCGATAAAAATGCGCACACCCTCGCCTTCTTCGGTCAATTCCAGAAATTCGGCGATATCGCGTTTGCGCTCCAGATCATCAAACAGGGTGCGAATGCGGTCCAGCTCTTCTTGCTGACCCGGTTCATTCAACAGATTCGCACGCCCACGCACGATCAGACGGGCCGAGTCGGCGCCATCTCCGTCCCAGGCGGCCATACCGCTTTCGACCATCTGGCGGGCCAGAATATCGATTTCCTGCTTGCGCGCGTCGATTTGGGTCAGCATCTGACGACGCACTTCGCTTAGCGTCCGGCCTTCGATCAGCGCATTCAGGAAATTCGCCGCCTCGCGCATGGAACTAGGCGTCTGCCCAGGCGGCGGCGTAAAAAGGCGGTTTTCAACATGCCCGTCCGAAAACACCAGAACCACCAAAGCCCGGTCATGTCCCAGCGAAACGAACTCGATATGCTTGATCTCGGCCTCGTGCTTGGGCGTTAGAACCAGCGACGCCCCTTGTGTCACGTGCGACAAGGCCGAGCCTACACGATCCAGCATTCCGCCCACATCGCCAGCGTTAGAGCCTAAAGTCTCGTCAAGTTTCTGCCGGTCATCCGCGCCCAGATCGCCCATTTCCAACAAGCCATCGACAAACATGCGCAACCCCTGCTGGGTCGGTATCCGACCCGCGCTGACATGGGGGCTGTCCAGCAGACCCAGAAACTCCAGATCCTGCATCACGTTGCGCACGGTGGCGGCGCTGACCTTTTCGGACAGGGTGCGGGTCAGAGTGCGGCTGCCCACCGGCTCACCACTGTCCAGATAGCTTTCGACGATCAGCCGGAACACCTCGCGCGACCGGTCGTTCATCTCGTTCAGAATTTTACTCGCTTCGCTCATCCGTATCCCCTGCCGGTGTCATTAAATAGCAGGCACATGAAAGGTCAATCGGGGTTGCATCGTAGCGCCACGGAGCGGTATCCCCAAGCCAGCAAATAAAGGAATGCCCATGCGACCCTCAGGACGTAATCTAGACGAAATGCGCGCTGTTTCCATCGAGACAGGTTTCACCAAACATGCCGAAGGGTCTTGCCTGATCAAGATGGGCGACACCCATGTGCTGTGCACTGCAACGATCGAGGACCGCGTGCCGCCCTTCATCAAAGGCTCGGGTCTGGGCTGGGTCACTGCCGAATATGGAATGCTGCCGCGCGCGACCAATACCCGGATGCGGCGCGAGGCCGCCAGTGGCAAGCAAGGCGGTCGCACTGTCGAAATCCAACGCCTGATCGGTCGTGCCCTCAGGGCCGGCGTTGATCGGGTCGCTTTGGGCGAACGACAGATCACCGTCGACTGCGATGTCATTCAGGCCGATGGCGGCACACGCTGCGCCTCGATCACCGGCGGCTGGGTCGCGCTGCGTCTGGCGGTGAACAAGCTGATGAAAGCGGGTGACGTGATCTCGGACCCGCTGGTCGATCCGGTCGCCGCCGTATCCTGTGGCATCTACGCGGGCCAGCCGGTGCTGGATCTGGATTACCCCGAAGACAGCGAGGCCGGTGTGGATGGCAATTTCATCATGACCGGCTCGGGCAAGCTGATCGAAGTGCAGATGAGCGCCGAAGGTTCAGTCTTTAGCCGCGCGCAGATGGACCAACTGATGGATCTGGCGGAAAAAGGCGTCGGTGAACTGGCCGCGGCCCAGAAAGCCGCCACCGCATGACCCGCAAGTTTGATGGCGACCGGCTGCTGGTCGCCACCCATAACAAAGGTAAGCTGGAAGAGGTCGCGCATCTGCTCGAACCTTTTGGTGTGACCGTGGTGGGCGCGGGCGACATGAACCTGCCCGAGCCCGAAGAAACCGAGGATACCTTTGTCGGCAACGCCCGGATCAAGGCCCACGCCGCCGCGCAAGCAACCGGCCTGCCTGCCCTGTCTGATGATTCCGGCATCACCATCGACGCGCTGGACGGTGCGCCCGGTGTCTACACCGCTGACTGGGCTGAAACCGGGAATGGCCGTGATTTCCTGATGGCCATGACCCGCGCGCATACTGAGCTTGAGGCGAAAAACGCCCCCCACCCCCGCACCGCGCAATTCCGCAGCACGCTTGTGCTGGCCTGGCCCGACGGTCATGACGAAGTGTTCGAGGGCATCGCCCCCGGCCATCTGGTCTGGCCGATCCGGGGCGAAGGCGGGTTCGGCTATGACCCGATGTTTGTCCCCGAGGGCCACGACATTACCTTTGCGGAAATGGATCGCTGGGAAAAGAACAAGATCAGCCATCGCGGCCGCGCGGTGGAGATGTTCGTGAAGGGCTGCTTTGGCGGATGATTGGCGCAACGGGGGCTTTGGCCTGTATGTGCATTGGCCCTTTTGCGAGGCCAAGTGCCCCTATTGCGATTTCAACAGCCATGTTTCGCGAAATATAGATCAAAAACAATGGCTTGACGCGTATCTGAACGAACTGCAACGCTCGGCCACGGAAACCCCTGACCGGGTTTTGAACACCATCTTTTTCGGCGGCGGCACGCCCTCGCTGATGGACCCGAACACTGTCGCTGCCGTCGTTGACACGGCCCGCGCACTGTGGCGCCCCGCGAATGATATGGAAATTACGCTGGAGGCCAATCCCGGCTCGGTCGAGGCTGGTCGTTTTGCTGCCTATCGCGACGCGGGTGTGAACCGTATCTCGATGGGTGTGCAGGCTTTGAACGATGACGACCTGCGCCGTCTGGGCCGCATCCATTCGGTTGCCGAGGCGCGCGCAGCCTTCGACATTGCACGCAGCTGCTTCGACCGGGTCAGCTTTGACCTCATCTATGCCCGTCAGCATCAGACGTTGAGCGACTGGCGCGCGGAACTGACCGAGGCGCTGTCCATGGCCGTCGATCACCTGTCGCTCTACCAACTGACCATCGAGGAAGGCACCGCCTTCGGTGACCGCTATGCTGTCGGCAAGCTGCGCGGCCTGCCCGAAGACGACAACGCCGCCGACATGTATCTGGCGACGCAGGAGATTTGCGAAAGCCACGGGATGCCCGCCTATGAGGTTTCAAATCACGCCCGGCACGGCGCGGAATCGCAGCACAATCTGATCTATTGGCGTTATGGGGACTATGTCGGCATCGGCCCCGGCGCACATGGTCGGATCACCATTAATGGGCAAAAGTGGGCGACAGAGACCTTTCTGTCCCCCAATGCTTGGTTAACGTCCGTGGAAACCGGCAGTGGCGAAAAAACCCGCGCCGCTCTGAAACCGCAAGATCAGGCGAATGAATACCTTATGATGGGTCTTCGTGTTTCTGAGGGGCTAAATATAGATCGATTTAATGCGCTGTCCGAGACGCCCCTATCCACCAAGGTGATTGACGATCTGATCAGCTATGGCATGGTTGCGCGTTGTGACAATCGCCTGATCGCCACCAAAGACGGTCGTGCAGTGTTGAACGCCGTGATCCGGGAATTGCTGGGGTAATCGATGCAATATCTCTGGGCAGGGCTGGGAATACTATGCGTGGCGCTCGCCTTTGTCGGGATCGTCCTGCCTCTGTTGCCGACCGTTCCGTTTCTGCTGCTTGCCGCATTTTTCTTCGCGCGGTCATCCTCGCGACTGCACAACTGGCTGATCACGCACCGTACATTTGGACCGATGATCCTGGACTGGCAGAACTCGGGCGCGATCCGACCTGCCGCAAAAAAGGCGGCAACCGTTTCAGTTGCCGTCGTGTTTGGATTGTCTGTTGTGCTATCGCTGCCGTCTCATGTTCTGATCATTCAAGCAATCACGTTGGGCTGCGTCATGATCTTTATCTGGACACGCCCTAACGGCTGAGCTTGGCGCAGAGATCATCCAGCTGATCCAGATTTTCATAGGTCAGAACCACCTGCCCGGTCTCACTGCCAGGCTTGTGATTGATTGAGACTTTCATGGCCAAAATCGCCGACAGATCCTTTTCCAAGGCGCGGGTGTCAGCGTCCTTGCCAGCATTCAGATTTCTGGATTTCGGAGCCGGGTGATCTCCGGCGGGTTGGTTCTGCTTTTTGACAAGGTTCTCGGTGGCTCGCACCGACAAGCCATCGCGTACGACCTGTTTCGCGAGCTCTGACGGGTTTTCTGCCGTGATCAGCGCCCGTGCATGACCAGCAGAAAGTTTTCCTTCTATAACAAGGGTTTGAACGTCCATCGGCAGAGAAAGCAGGCGCATCAAATTGGCGATATGACTGCGGCTTTTGCCCAATGCCGCTGACAATTTCTCTTGCGTATGGCCAAAACGCTCCATCAATTGCCTGTATCCGGCAGCCTCTTCCACCGCGTTCAGGTCGGCGCGCTGAATGTTTTCGATGATCGCAACTTCGAGAACTTCGGTATCGTCGAATTCCCGCACGATAACCGGGATATCATGCAGCTGCACCATTTGCGCAGCACGCCAGCGTCGTTCTCCGGCTACGATTTCGTACTCACCGCCCGGAATGGCACGAACGATCAGAGGCTGAATGATGCCCTTTTCCTTGACCGAGGATGCAAGCTCATCCAATTGATCCTGCGAAAAGGTCCGGCGTGGCTGGTTCGGGTTGGCACGCAGTTTTTCGATCGGGACCGTCATATCAGGGCGCCGCGGTTCGGATGCGATACGCCCGTCACTTTCGGGCGTAACATCTGCCATCAGAGCAGATAATCCACGCCCCAACCCCCGAGGTTTGCTTTTTCTGACGCTCATATCGCCCTCCTGTCGGCCGCTTTAGGCGGCTACTTTGTTTTTGTAGATGACTTCCCGCGCCAAATGCCGGTACGCCATCGCCCCCAATGATCCTGAATCATACTGCAAGACAGGAAGCGCATAGGATGGTGCTTCGCTGACCCGGACATTTCTGGGTATCTTGGTTTTAAATACCATCTCACCCAGATTGTCACGCGCATCCTTTTCGACCTGACGGGACAAGTTGTTGCGGTTGTCATACATCGTCAACACAACACCTTCGATTCTCAGGTCCGGATTCGCTGTCTGACGCACCTCGCGGATGGTCAACATCAACTGCGACAACCCTTCGAGCGCGAAAAACTCGCTTTGCAACGGGACCAGCACCGAGTGGGCAGCGACCATCGCATTCACTGTCAGCAAGTTCAGCGAAGGCGGGCAATCGATCAGCACAAAATCCAGATTGAAGGCATCAATGGCCGTCTGCCGCAAAGCGTCATGCAACAGATAACTGCGCTTTTCATTCGAGATCAGCTCAATGTCTGCCGAACTCAGATCCACCGTGGCGGGTACGACAAGCAGATTTTCTATCTCGGAGTCCTGCACAACAGCCTCAAGCGGCGCGTCATCCAAAAGCAAATCATAGGTCGTCCAGTCCCGATCTTCGACACCCAACCCGGTTGAAGCGTTGCCTTGTGGGTCCAGATCAACAACCAGAACCCTGCATCCGGCCTCGGCAAGGCCTGCGGCCAAGTTGATCGCTGTCGTGGTCTTCCCCACCCCACCTTTTTGATTGGCTACCGCAATTATCCGGGGCCCGGCAGGACGAGACAGATCAACCACGAGTAACTCCTTTAACCTTCAGGATAACGGCTTTGGGTTCAGTTAAACTTGTAATCGGCTCTGCCTGAAAATTCCAACCCTCCCGGGCATCGGAAAGCTCTTTTTTCCAATTCTCGCCTTTCGGCAACAAGGCCACGCCAGACTTGTCTAAATGTCTGTCACAAAAAGAAATAAGCGTCGTCAGATCCGCCAGCGCCCGAGCTGATAATATGTCGGCATTTAGCGGATCAATTGCCTCAATCCGTTTGGAAATTACTGTGCACTTCGCATTGCATTCGCGCGCAACCGTTCTTAGGAAGGCGGATTTTCGTTGATCGCTTTCCACCAGCGTGAACCGGGTATTTGGAGATTCTTCAATCGCCATGATGGCGCAAACCAGCCCCGGAAAGCCGCCCCCGCTACCCAGATCCACCCAATGATCCGCATGTTCCGAACATCGAAATACCTGCACGGAATCCAGAATATGACGCGTCCATAGTTCGGTCAGGCTGTTTCGGGAAACAAGGTTTATCCGGGGATTCCAGCGGGCGACCAGATCTGCATATCTAGACAGCCTTTCAAATGTTTCACGTGAAACATTCATATCCCTCAGTTCTGGGCTGACGTTCACGCTCATGCTTTGCGTGCTTTCTGTCCACGCCGCAATTTGGCCAGCACCAACGTCAACGCAGCCGGAGTCACACCTTCCACCCTGCTGGCCTGCGCAATATTTTCAGGCTGTGCCTTCGAGAGTTTTTGCTTCATCTCTGTCGACAGGCCATCCAGCGCAAAATAGTCGAAATCCCGCGGAATCTGATGCGCCTCATCCCGTTTCATCGCTTCAACGTCTCTATTCTGGCGCTCAATATAGTTGGCGTACAAAGCATCCCGTTCGATCTGGCGACGGATTTCGGGTTCGGTTGCTTCGAGATTGGGAACAAGAGGGACAATGTCCTCAAAACTCACATCCGGAAACGCAAGAACATCCATGCCATTCCGGCGGTTGCCATCCTGATTGATGTTTATCCCGGCTGCTCGAATTTCTTTCGGCGTAAAGGAGTCATGCGTCAGGTTGGACTTCGCATCGGACAGCTTTTCCATTTTTTCTTCGAAAACCGCACGCCTGGGATCACCTACACATCCCAATCCGATCCCAATCGATGTCAGACGCTGATCGGCGTTATCGGCGCGCAGAGACAGGCGAAATTCTGCGCGCGAGGTAAACATCCTGTAGGGTTCGATCACCCCGCGGGTTGTCAAATCGTCAACCATCACGCCGATATAGCTGTCCGAGCGTGTAAAATGGTGTGGATCACGGCCTTGGCTTGCAAGGGCTGCGTTTAACCCGGCCACAAGCCCTTGTGCAGCCGCTTCCTCATATCCCGTGGTTCCGTTGATTTGACCGGCCAGATACAGGCCTGGGATATCCGGCACAGACAAGGATGCTGTCAGAACACGCGGATCGACGTAGTCATATTCGATGGCATAGCCCGGTTGAAGGATTTCGGCATCCTCCAGGCCTTTGATCGAATGGACATAGTCCTGTTGAACATCCTCGGGCAACGATGTGGAAATCCCGTTGGGATAGACCGTGTGATCATTGACGCCCTCCGGCTCCAGAAATATCTGGTGAGAGTCTTTGTCAGCAAACCGCACGATCTTGTCTTCGATCGACGGGCAATATCGGGGGCCGACGCCGTCTATATGCCCGCCATACATCGCTGATCTTGAAAGATTTTCGGCGATGATCTCATGGGTTCGCGCGTTCGTATGCGTAATCCCGCAGGCAATCTGCGGCGCCGTCACCTGCTTTGAAAAGAATGAAAACAGTGTGGGCTCATCGTCGCCATCCTGCCGCTCCAGGCTGTCCCAATCGATTGTGCGTCCATCCAGACGCGGCGGTGTACCGGTTTTCAGACGCGCCATAGGCAGGTCAAACCCATCCAACCGCTCAGCCAATTTTACGGACGGGCGATCGCCCATGCGGCCGCCGGGGCGCGAAACGTCACCGATATGAATGACGCCACGCAGAAACGTACCAGAGGTCAGGATAACAGTTTGCGACGGAACCTCAGATCCATCTGCAAGCGTAACCCCACCGACACGCTGACCATCCATCAGGAAATCAACCACCTCGCCTTCGATCACGGACAGGTTCGGTTGCCTTTGCGTTTCTATCAGCATCGCGGCCCGATACAGGGCGCGGTCGGCTTGCGCCCTGGGGCCCTGAACTGCAGGCCCTTTACGCCGGTTCAACAGCCGGAATTGAATTCCAGCCTGATCCGCGACACGGCCCATGACGCCGTCCATCGCATCGATCTCGCGAACCAGATGCCCTTTACCCAATCCGCCGATTGCCGGGTTGCATGACATAACCCCGATATCGCGTTCAGACAGCGTGACCAAGGCCGTGACCGCGCCCATCCGCGCGGCGGCATGGGCTGCTTCGGTTCCGGCATGTCCAGCACCTATGACCAGGACATCAAACTTTGAATGTTTCACGTGAAACACTCCTTACTTCCCCAGACAGAAACTGGAGAAAATCTCATCCAGCAATGTCTCAACATCTATTCGACCAACTAGAGATTCCAGGGCCCGAATGGCCGTCCGCAACTCTTCCGCTGCGATATCATACATATCCGGACCTGATTCCAGAACCGATTGCGCTGCCGTCAAAGCCTCGATCGCTTTGGTCATGGCAATCCGGTGGCGTTCACGCGTCGCGATACCATGGCTTGTGGTTCTTTGGGTCAGCACACGCGATATGTTGGATATTAGCTGTTCAATCCCCTGCCCTGTCTTACCCGAAATCCCATTTTGCACATCGGGGTTAAGGTCGGCTTTTGGAGTGACCCGAATATCGTCATCCTGAATGTTCACACCCAGCTCATCGGGGGTTTCTGACAGGAATACGCGCAGATCCGCCGCCTCTGCCCGCTTTCGCGCCAGTTCAACGCCCAGGCTTTCGACGTGATCATCCGTATCGCGCAAACCGGCTGTATCCAGCAACGTGACCGGCAACCCAGCCAGATCCATCCGAACCTCTATCACATCGCGAGTTGTCCCGGCATGGTCTGATGTTATCGCCGCCTCTCTTCCGGCCAGAGCGTTCAGCAAGGTCGACTTGCCTGCGTTTGGCAGGCCGACAATGGCAACTTCGAAGCCGTTGCGAATACGTTCGGCAATCTGCACGCCCTGCGCCTCTTTCTTCAGATCGGTTATCACACCGGACATAAGCGCACGTACCTCTGGCGTCACGTCGGTTGGAACCTCTTCGTCGGCAAAGTCGATCACCGCCTCTAGCAATGCCGCCGCGCGGATCAGGTTGCGCCGCCAGTTTTCGACCAATGATCCCAAGGCACCTGTTAAAACGGTCTGAGCCTGCTTGCGCTGCGCCTCGGTTTCGGCATCGATCAGATCGGCCAGAGCTTCGACCTGGGTCAGGTCCATCTTGCCGTTTTCCAACGCCCGCCGCGTGAATTCCCCGGGTTCCGCCAATCGCAAACCATCGGTGTCAGACAAACATCGAAGCACCGCATCAACCGACGCCGTGCTGCCATGTATCTGCAACTCAGCAACATCCTCACCGGTAAAACTGGCCGGCGCGGCAAATGTCAGAACCAGTCCGTCATCCAGCCGCGCACCATCTGCATCGCGCAGCGTGCACAATGCCATGCCCCGCTTGGCCAGGTCTTTTCGGGCCAAGGCTGAGGCTGCAGAATGCGCCATAGGGCCAGAGAGGCGGATGACCGCCACCCCTGCTTTGCCCTGTGCGCTGGCCAAGGCGAATATCGTATCCATTCGAAGGCCTCGCGTCAGTTAAGACCTGTGTCAGGTGTTCATCGAATCGAAGAACTCGCCATTTGTCTTGGTCTGTTTCAACTTCGACAACAGGAACTCAATGGCGTCGGTCGTGCCCATCGGGTTGAGGATACGACGCAGTACGAATGTCTTGGCCAGATCGCCCTTGTCGACCAGCAGGTCCTCTTTCCGGGTACCGGATTTGAGGATGTCGATGGCAGGGAACACGCGCTTGTCTGCAATCTTGCGATCCAGAACGATTTCCGAGTTACCGGTACCTTTGAATTCTTCGAAGATCACTTCGTCCATCCGGCTGCCGGTATCGATCAGCGCGGTCGCGATGATGGTCAGCGATCCACCCTCTTCGATATTCCGAGCCGCACCAAAGAAACGCTTGGGTCGTTGCAGCGCGTTTGCGTCCACACCACCAGTCAGAACTTTACCCGAAGATGGGACGACAGTGTTAAAGGCCCTACCAAGTCTTGTGATCGAGTCCAGAAGAATAACAACATCTCGTTTATGTTCGACCAAACGCTTGGCTTTTTCGATCACCATTTCAGACACGGCCACGTGGCGCGTGGCGGGTTCGTCAAAGGTCGAGGACACAACCTCACCTTTCACCGAGCGCTGCATGTCCGTCACCTCTTCCGGGCGCTCGTCGATCAGCAGGACGATCAGGTAACACTCGGGGTGGTTCTGTTCGATCGAATGCGCGATGTTCTGCAGGATCACGGTTTTACCGGTCCGCGGCGGCGCGACGATCAGCGACCGCTGACCTTTACCAATGGGCGAGACAAGGTCGATCACACGGGCCGACTTGTCCTTGATGGTGGGATCTTCGATTTCCATCTTCAGACGCTCATCGGGGTACAGCGGCGTCAGGTTGTCGAACAGGATTTTGTGCTTGGCCTTTTCGGGATCTTCAAAGTTGATCTTTGTGACCTTTGTCAGCGCAAAGTAACGCTCATTGTCGTCGGGCGCTTTGATCTCACCTTCAACCGTATCGCCGGTGCGCAGCGAGTGCTGGCGGATCATGTCGGGTGAGACATAGATGTCATCCGGACCGGGCAGATAGTTCGCCTCGGGCGAGCGCAGAAAGCCAAAGCCATCCTGCAGCACCTCAAGCACACCGTCGCCACCGACGGTCCAGCCCTCATCGGCGCGTTCGCGCAGAATCTGGAACATCATCTCGCCCTTGCGCATGGTCGAGGCGTTTTCGATTTCCAGATCTTCGGCCATCGCCAAAAGGTCTTTGGGGCTTTTGGCCTTGAGATCGGCCAGATTCAGGGATTCGGTTGTCATGATGATACGGACCTCGGCCGCGATGCGTGCGGCGCGTTGCAGATTTTGAACTTGGAAAATACTTCACCCGGACGGGCGCGTTGATCCCTACATAAGCGCGGCAGACATCGGAGTCAAACCACGCCTCAGAACTTCAGAACAACCGCCAGAACGATGATGACCATCAAAACGGTCGGTACCTCGTTCATCAGGCGATACTGCCGCCCTGTGAGCTTATTTCGTCCCTCTGCCAGATCCCTGCGTCGGGCCATCAGCCAGTGATGAAACCATGTCATGCCGATCACGGCAGCACCTTTGACCCAAGGCCAGGTCCAATCCCATCCGACGATGCCCGGTGTGAACACCATGATTAGCCCGCACGCCCATGTCACGATCATCGCCGGGCGCATGATCACGCGTAACAGCTTTTCTTCCATTTCAAAGAATATTTGCTGTGCCCCGTCGACAGACTGGGCCTTTTCGACGTGATATACAAATAACCGGGGCAGGTAAAACAACCCCGCCATCCAAGCGATGACAGCCATGATGTGCAGCGACTTCACCCAAGGGTAAATGGTGAAAAGAAAATCAGTCATTCCGGCTCCGGCGCTTTGGTCAGGTCTTCCCTAATAAAAAAATAAGAAAAGAAAAAGGATGATGGTTTTGTAGGGTGAGCAAAAACCGTGGATTACTTTTTTACTCAGGGCTTTTCCCCAAGTGGAAAAGCGATCTTCCGAAGAACGCCAATACTGGCACGAGTTATAAAAATATAATTTAAACAATGGTTTATAATGTTTCAATGACAGGAAATCTGGGGATAACATTTTGGGTAAGTCCGGACAGATGGGTTATCCCCCCTCGCAGACTTATCCTTATGCATTCAGGATCGATGTCGAACGACTCGCAGAAGATTTTCGCGAAATTCCCGGGCTTGCGTGTCAACCGGAAAACCATACAAACCATCCTAGAACGCTCAACGATTTGCTCAGGGGGTTTTCCACATGTCTGTCCCCATCATCCTTGCCTCGGGGTCATCGATCCGCGCGCAGCTGCTCACGAATGCGGGCGTGCCGTTTACGGTTCAGACCGCGCGTGTCGATGAAGACACCGCCAAACGCGCTCTGTTGGCCGAGAGTGCGACGCCCCGTGATATTGCCGACACGCTGGCCGAGATGAAAGCCCGCAAGGTCAGTGACAAGATGCCCGGTGCGATGGTGTTGGGTTGTGATCAGGTGCTGGATTTCGAGGGTCATCTGCTGTCCAAGCCACAGACGCCCGAGGATGCGCTGGCGCAGTTGAAGATGATGCGTGGCAAGCGGCATATGCTGCTATCGGCCGCCGTGATCTATCAGGATGGTGAGCCGATCTGGCGTCATGTCGGGCAAGTCCGGTTGCGGATGCGTGCTAGCTCGGACGCCTATCTGCGTGATTACATCGCCCGTAACTGGGATAGTCTCCGTCAAGCGGTGGGGGCTTATAAGCTTGAAGAAGAAGGCGTTCGCCTTTTTGCTGCCATCGAAGGCGATTACTTTAATGTCCTGGGGCTGCCTCTGTTAGAGCTGCTGAATTATCTGGCTGTGAAAGGTGTAATCGATCAATGACGGACCATTCTATCCCGCTGGCTGGGGTCATCGGGCATCCCGTGGCGCATTCTCGTTCGCCTAAGCTGCATGGGCATTGGCTGAAAAAGCACGGTTTGTCAGGATATTACGTGCCCATGGATGTAGCACCTGCCGAATTCGAAGGCGTGATACGGACCCTGCCAAAGGCTGGCTTTGTCGGGGCCAATGTCACGATTCCGCATAAAGAGGCCGCGCTGCGTCTGGCGGATCATGTGTCAGATCGTGCGTCGGTCATTGGGGCTGCGAATACGCTGGTGTTTCGCGAAGATGGCGCGATCCATGCGGACAACACCGACGGCTATGGGTTTATGGAGAACCTGCGTGCCGGTGCCCCGGATTGGGTACCGCCGGATGGTCCGGCGGTTGTATTCGGTGCAGGCGGCGCGGCGCGCGCCGTTCTGTGGGCGCTGGCCGATGCAGGCGTACCCGAGATTCTGCTGACCAACCGTACCCGTGCGCGCGCCGATCACCTGAAGGAAGAATTTGGTCAGCGTATCACCGTAGTCGATTGGGTGCAGGCCGGGAACGTGATCGAAAATGCCGAGCTTGTGATCAACACAACGTCTCTGGGGATGCAGGGGCAGCCGGAACTGCGCGTGCCGCTAGACGGATTGCAACCGGGAACGGTGGTAACGGATCTGGTCTATGCACCTTTGAAAACCCGCCTTTTGCAACAGGCCGAAGATGCGGGATGCACGACGGTCGATGGATTGGGCATGTTGCTGCATCAGGCGGTGCCGGGGTTTGAGCGTTGGTTTGGCCTGCGACCCGAAGTTGACGCGGAAACACGCGCGGCGGCATTGGCATGAGCTTTGCGCTGGGTCTGACCGGGTCTATCGGTATGGGCAAAAGCACCACGGCGCAGATGTTCGTCGACGAAGGCTGCGCGCTGTGGGATGCGGACGCTGCCGTTCATCGGCTTTATGCCGCTGGTGGTGATGCGGTCGATCCAATCCGGGCTGTGTTTCCCGAGGCTGTCCTTGACGGGGTCGTCAGTCGTGAGGTGTTGAAACGGATTATTTCAGATGATCCAACGGCTTTGAAAGCAATTGAACGCATTGTTCATCCCTTGGTCGCACAGGACCGCGCGGCTTTCCGGGAACGTGCCACAGCGGATATTCTGGTTTTCGACATTCCCTTGCTGTTTGAAACCGGCGGAGATGCCACGATGGACGCCGTGGCCTGCGTATCGATACCTTCGGACGAGCAAAAGCGCCGTGTTCTGGAACGCGGCACCATGACCGAGGCTCAGTTCGAACAAATCCGTGCAAAACAGATGCCAAATGACCAGAAATGCGCGCGGTCGAACTATGTGATCGTCACAGATACGCTGGACCACGCCCGCGCGCAGGTGCAGGATGTGGTCAGGCAGATACGGGCGGGACTGGCAGATGCGTGAAATTGTACTCGATACCGAAACCACGGGGTTTGATCCCGAAAGCGGGGATCGAATTGTCGAAATTGGCGCGGTTGAGCTGTGGAACCATGTGGCCACGGGTGAGACGTATCACGTCTATATCAACCCCGAACGGTCGATGCCTGAAGAGGCGTTTGGCGTGCATGGTATTGGCCCGGACCTGCTGGAAGCACCGCGCCCGCCCGAAAAGGGCGAGGTGACGCTGAAGGACAAACCCGTGTTTGCCAATGTGGGACAGGGGTTTCTTGATTTCGTGCGGGATTCCAAGCTGGTGATCCACAACGCATCCTTTGACATGAAATTCCTGAATGCCGAGCTGAAATGGATGGGTCTGCCGCAGCTTCCGATGGATCAGGCGCTGGATACGCTGGCAATTGCGCGCAAACGGTTTCCCGGCTCACCCGCATCACTTGATGCGCTGTGTCGGCGGTTCAATATCGACAACTCGGACCGGACATTGCACGGGGCCTTGCTGGACTCGGAAATACTGGCCGAGGTTTATCTTGAGCTGATTGGCGGGCGGCAGCCCGATTTCGGCTTGTCTACATCTGCGTCCTCGGGGGCAGGGCAGGATGATTGGCGCGCAACCGCACGACCGACGCCGCTGGCGTCAAAGATCACCGAAGATGAGCGCGCAGCGCACAAGGCTTTTGTGGAAAAGCTGGGCGAAAACGCCCTGTGGACCCGCGCCTGAGCGTTGCCCGGCGCGGGTCTGAAAATCAGGCTTCGGTCTTTTGCGCCTGTGCCGCCTGACGACGGGCCAACTCGTTCCGGTACAGCGCAACAAAGTCGATATTGTCCAGATTGACCGGCGGATAGCCACCGTCACGGGTGATGTCGCTGACGATGCGGCGCAGGAACGGGAACAACATGCGCGGGCATTCGATCAGAAGGAACGGGTGCATCTGATCTTCGGGCACACCTTCCACGTGGAACAGGCCGCAATAGTCGATCTCGCACAGGAACAGAACGTCCTCCATGCCTTTTGCCTTGGAGGTCAGCTTCAGCTTGATCGAAACTTCATACTGATGGTCGGGCGCGCGTTTCTTGGCGTCAAGATTGACCTGCACGTTGATCTCGGGTTGCACTTCGCCCGATACGCCTTTTTGCGCCATCACGTTTTCAAAGGACATATCCCGGATGAACTGACCCAGAACACGCATCTGGACCTGAGGGGCGGCCTGTGCCGCGGTGTTTTCTTTGGCGTCTTCTTCGGCCATGGAACGTCTCCAAAAAATGAATTTCGCCACTGCTTATCAAGTTGGGCGGGGCACCTCAATGCAGGTCACGGACCTTCTACCCATTTAGAAGGCTTTGACGGGTCGCGGCGGGGTTTGACCTCGGAAAACTCGCCGTCGATGATATCGCCCTGACCCTGCATGTCCGGGCCGGTGCGGAACTGTGCGCCGGTGCCCATCTGGAAATGGGAAACCGTGACCTTGGACCGCAAATAGCGGAAGACGCCCATGCGCACGGCCGGGATTAACAACGCAAATCCAATGGCATCGGTGAAAAACCCCGGTGTCAGCAGCAATGCGCCAGACAGCAGGATCATTGCCCCATGGGCCAAAGGCTCGGTCGGGTCATCCAGTTCGGCAAAGGATCGCTGCAACTGACCAAGGGCCATGCGACCTTGTGTCCGCACCAGAACAGTTCCCAAAACTGCGGTCAGAACCACGATGGCAAGCGTCGGCCACAGTCCGATCAGACCGCCAACCTGGATAAAAAGCGCGATCTCGATGATGGGCACCAATAAAAATGCCAAGAACAGATACATTTGCGTTATCCTTTACCATACGCCGGGCTGTGGACTTGCCCCCCAGTGTCACCTACATAGTGGCTTGAGGCCGCGTACACAAAGTCTCGGTTCTGAAAAGAGGATGAAATGAACTCACCCATGATCCAGCTTTTGGTGCTTCTTGGCATAGCTGTTTTTCTGATCCTGCGTTTGAAAAGCGTATTGGGCACGCGGGAAGGCTTTGAAAAGCCGCCCCTGTCGCAACAACCCGATACCAATACCGCGCGGCGTGATTTCGAAGTGATCGAAGGCGGCCCGGATCATGACATCACCGACCATGTGGCCGAGGATAGTGATCAGGCGCAGACATTGGCGGCAATGAAGCGGGTCGAGCCCAGTTTTTCGGTCAGCGAATTTGTTCAGGGCGCACGTGGCGCTTATGAGATGATCGTGATGGGGTTCGAAAAGGGCAATCTGGATGAAATTCAGCCCTTCCTGTCGGAAGAGGTTTTTGACAGCTTTGTCTCGGTTGTGGCCGACCGCGAAGACAAAGGGCTGACTATCGAGGCCGAGTTTATCGGGGTGCGTGAAACTACGCTTGCGGATGCCCATTTTGACAAGGACACCAACCAGGCCGAGATCACCATGCGGTTTATTGGCGAGTTGACCTCGGTCGTGCGGGATCGCGGTGGTGACATCATTGAAGGCAACCCCAACACCGTCAAACGCCAAAAGGACAGCTGGACCTTTGCCCGCGTGATGGGCACGGATGATCCAAACTGGCTGCTTGTCGCCACGGACGCATGATTGCAACGCTCCGGTCGTTTTTTCTGGTGGGCGCAATGACAACCGCCAGCGCCGCCGGAGCAGAGGCGACGCGATCCATCCTGTCTTTTGACGATCTGGATGGCTGGGCCGCCGATGATCACGCGGCGGCCCTTTCGGTTTTTCTGAACACCTGCGGCGATCTTGATGATCCCGATTGGCAGGCGCTGTGCGCGGTGGCCCGGACTTATGAGCCCGAGGCCGCGCGCGCGTTCTTTGAGCTGTTTTTTCGCCCGGTTCTGGTCGAAGACGGCAAAGACGCTTTGTTCACAGGGTATTTCGAGCCCGAACTCGACGGAGCAACATCGCCATCCGGCAAGTACCGTTACCCGCTGTATCGAATGCCGCCCGAGGCACGGCAGGCCGGTCAATGGCTTAGTCGGCGTGAGTTGCTGACCAGTGACGTGATGCAAGGCCGGGGGCTGGAAATCGCCTGGGTCGATGATCCGGTCGAATTGTTCTTTCTGCAAATTCAGGGCTCGGGCCGCATTCGACTGCCGAATGGCGATGCGCTGCGGGTGGGTTATGGCGGGGCGAACGGTCATCCCTATCGCTCAATCGGGGCCGAGCTTGTGCGGCGCGGTGCGCTGGGCGCGCATGAGGTCAGCGCCCAGATGATCCGCGCCTGGGTCCGCAAGAACCCCGAAGCCGGGGTCGAGTTGCTGCTTCACAACCCATCCTATGTGTTCTTTCGCGAAGTCACGCGCGTCGCGCCCGAGTTTGGTCCATTAGGGGCAATGAACCGATCTGTCACCACCATGCGCAGCATCGCCGCCGATCCTGTCTATACGCCGCTGGGCGCGCCGGTCTGGGTGGAAAAGGATGGCAAAACCCCCTTGCGCCGCCTCATGATCGCACAGGATACCGGCGCTGCCATCAAGGGCGCGCAGCGTGCCGACATATTCTTTGGCACCGGCGACAACGCCGGTCAGGCTGCGGGTCGCCTGAAAGACCCCGGTCGTATGGTCCTGTTGCTGCCAATACAGCGGGCTTATGCCCTTTTGCCGGATGAGTTCTGATGACACGGCGCAAACTGACGGCGGATGAGATTGATCTGTGGCGTAAGGTTGCCCAACAGGCGGAACGCCTGCATCCCGAACTGCCGCAAACGGTACATCCGACCGTTTTACCCAAACCCAAGCCATCGAAACCTCCGAAACCAAGGATCGAGGCTTTTGAGCTGGGCCAGATCGCACGACCCGGTGCGGCGAAAAACAATCTGAAACCGTCTGTTCCCGAAGATCTGCGCGCCCGTCCGGTGCAAATGGATATCAAGGCTTTCGGGCGTATGAAACGGGGCAAGCTGAAACCCGAAGGTCGCCTTGATCTGCATGGGATGCGCATGGACACGGCGCATCCGGCGCTGGTGAGGTTTATCCTGACGGCACAAGCCTCGGGTAAGCGGCTGGTGCTGGTGATTACCGGCAAGGGCAAGGATCGAGATGAACCCGGCCCGATTCCAACCCCGCGCGGGGTGCTGCGCAATCAGGTACCGCAATGGCTGGCCCTGCCGCCTTTGGCGCAGGCTGTGTTGCAGATCACCCCGGCACATATCAGCCACGGCGGGGATGGAGCTTATTACATCTATCTGCGCCGCAATCGTTAGACCCATGTGCCATGGATTTCATAAACCCGCTGGCCTGAGATTTCCGAGAACAGAGCAGGTTGAACTCTGTCACGGAGAACTGATCTGTGCTTGCCCTGTTTCGGTCAGCACGATCTCGGTCGCGCCATCGGCATTGCGCTCGCTCGGTGGTGCTAGCACGTCGATGCCCGGTCGGTCTGGCCCGAACGTGCTGCTGACCCGGCGCACGGAACTGAGGATGGACAGCAAGGCCGGTGAGGTTGCGGCCACGAAATGCGATGACCCCGCGTCTTCGCTGAACGCCGTGGTGTCGATGACATTGATCGGATAGTCCGCCAGCGCATCGACCGAATTGATGCTGCCCAGACGCTCACCCTGTGACGTGCCACGCAGGCGCGCCGAAATGCCCAGAACCTTGTCTTTCTGCGAGACCATGACCACAAAGGGTTCGGGCGGCGATTTGATGCTGTCCATTTGCGAGCGGAACAGATCAACATCCAGATCGGGAGAGATCAAAATCACGCCTTCGATATTGCGTTTTGACCAGCCGGGTTGCCGCAGTTCAGCTTGCCGCATCATCTCCATCGTCAGGGCGCTGCCCATGGAATGCGCGATCACGATGACCCGTTTGACGCCAAAGGATTTCAGGGTTCGGATCGTTTGTTCCAGCCCGTCTCGGGCAAATAACATGCTGTCCAGATCATAAGCATATCCCGTCCCCTTGGCGCGGCTGGGCCAGGAATAGATCAGGGTCGATCCGGGAATGCCAATATCATGCGACAACTGCGCAGCACGGAACGCGGTTTCCGTTTGAGTGGCGTTATAGCCGTGAACAAAGATCGAAACTTCGTCCACGCCACGCAATCGCGATTTCAGACCTTGCGGTCCTGAAAACTCGGACATGTCCGCCAGAACGAATTCTGTGTTGGGGTCCGGATTGGCATACGAGAAATCCAGCGTTCCCGGCGTATGGTCTGGCGGGATCGAGACCGTCATCTCAAGAAACCGCAGGCCCTGACTTCGGTGATACCCATAGGTGCCGTCAGCCTCGCGCGCGCGTGTTGTGGCGGCAAAGACGGTTTCGGGCACGCCAACACGCAGCGCATCGGGCACGGTTTCGGACACGGATCGATCCACGCAGGCACCCAGCGTCGCAGCCGTTAGAAACAGGATCAGATAACGCAGCACAGCCAAACCCTACAGTGATTGGCCACTACGCTATCGCATTCCGCCCCGACGTCCAGAGAGGCCGGGACAGGATGCGGTCAAAACCGGCGAAAACCGGCTGTTCTATGTTACAGAACGTAACGGCTGAGGTCGGTGGATTTGGTCAGCTCACCCAGATTGTCGCTGACAAATTGCGCATCTACAACGATCTCGGCCCCGGCCTTGTCGGGGGCGTCAAAGGACAATTCCTCGAACACACGTTCCATCACCGTGTAAAGCCGCCGAGCACCGATATTCTCGACGCTTTGGTTTACGTCGGCAGCAATTCGGGCCAGCGCGGCGATGCCATCCTCGGAAAAGCTGACCGTTACCTCTTCGGTGCCCATCAGCGCGGTATATTGCAGGGTCAGGGCGTTGTCGGTTTCGGTCAGGATGCGCACGAAATCTTCCTCGGTCAGCGCCCGCAACTCGACGCGGATCGGAAGACGGCCCTGCAGTTCCGGCAACAAGTCCGAGGGTTTGGCGATGTGAAACGCACCCGATGCGATGAACAGGATATGGTCGGTTTTAACAGGCCCGTGTTTGGTGGACACGGTGGTGCCCTCGATCAGTGGCAACAGGTCGCGCTGAACACCTTCGCGGCTGACATCCCCACCTCGTGCGTCCGAGCGGGCACAGACCTTGTCGATCTCGTCCAGAAAGACAATGCCGTTCTGCTCGACCGAGTCCAGCGCAACGCGATTGACGGTTTCATCATCCAGCAGCTTGTCAGCCTCTTCCCCGATCAGCGCCTCATAGCTGTCAGCAACCGTCATTTTGCGTTTTACCGTGCGACCGCCGAAGGCCTTGCCAAAGATGTCACCCAGATTCATCATGCCCATCTGTCCGCCGGGCTGGCCGGGAATGTCGAACATCGGCATCGGGTTCGACGTGTCAGACAACTCCAGCTCAATCTCGGTGTCGTCCAGTTCCCCCGCCTTCAGCTTTTTGCGGAACATCTCTCGTGTGGCTTCGCGGGCGTCCGTACCGGCGATAGCCTCGATCACCCGATCCTCGGCGGCCTGATGGGCACGGGCTTTGACGTCCTCGCGCATGTATTCGCGGGTTTGCAAAATGGCGGCATCCGCCAGATCGCGCACGATCTGTTCCACGTCACGCCCGACATAGCCGACCTCGGTAAACTTGGTCGCTTCGACCTTGATAAAGGGTGCGCGGGCCAGTTTTGCCAGACGGCGGCTGATCTCGGTCTTGCCAACGCCGGTGGGGCCGATCATCAGGATGTTCTTGGGATAAACTTCATCCCGAATATCATCCGCCAGCTGCTTGCGTCGCCAGCGGTTGCGCAGTGCCACGGCTACGGCGCGTTTTGCATCCTTCTGCCCGATGATAAAACGGTCCAGTTCCGAGACAATCTCGCGCGGGGTCAGGTCGGTCATATGTGTTCAATCCGTTTGTTTCGCACCGGAACCTAATCATGGGGCGCGAAAACACAAGCCGTTAGGCGTCAGGTGGCCTGTCTGGTACACTGGTCCGAAATGTCTGATCCGGGGTGTGTTTCATGACGAAGATTGCCAAGATTACCCTTTTGTTCGTGGTGTTTGTCGACCTGATCGGACAGGGGTTGGTCTTTCCCATCATCAACTCGCTGATCATGGAAACGAAATCCGGTTTTCTTCCGCAGAACACACCCGAAGGGCGGCGTCATTTCTACTATGGCCTCGTGATTGGCTGCTTTTTCCTGTCCTGGTTTCTGGGCGTTGTCTATGTGTCCAAGGTCTCAGATTCCATCGGGCGCAAGAACGCGCTGCTGGTCTGTCTGTTTGGCGCATTAGCCGGATACGCTATCACTATCGCGGCGCTCTATCTCAACAGTCTGATCCTGCTGATCCTCGGCCGGTCGATTACGGGCTTTACCGCCGGCAATCAACCCATCGCACAGGCGGCGATGATTGATGGCAGTACTGATACCGCTGATCGGGACCGCAACATGGGCTATATCGTCACCGGGGTTAGTTTTGGCCTGGTCGGAGGGCCAATCATCGGCGCGGTTCTATCGGATGCGGCCCTGCTGGGCAGCTATGCGACCCTGAAAACACCATTTTACGGAGCCTTCGTGCTGGTGCTGATCGCCATCTTCCTTGTGATGACCTACTTCAAAGACACCAGGACCGAGCGCGAACCATTTGTATTCCGCCCCCGCGATATCACCGACAGCCTGATCGCAGTGCGTGGCCACCCATTGGTTCTGAAAATTCTGCCGGTCTATTCTTTGTTCATGATCGCCAACGTCACTTTTTACGTATTTGTCGACAACTTCCTGACGAGCGCCTGGGGATACGGCGTGGTCGGCGGTAGCATGGCGATGGTGGTGATCGGCTTTGCGCTGGCGTTTTCCAGCACCTTCCTGGTCAAGCCTGCACAAGAGAGGTTCAGCAAGCACGGGATCATCTACACCTCGCTGGTGATCATGGTAATCTGCGGCTTCGGCTTCGCCTTCAGCCCCAGCGGCGTGCTCAGCTACATCCCGGTTTTCTTTTTCTATTTCTTCTTCGGCGTGTCCTACCCGACCCTGCTGGGCCTGTTCTCATCCTCGGTCAGCGAGGCGGATCAGGGCTGGGTTATGGGTGTGTGCACAGCCGTGTTCTGTCTGGCGGGTGGGATCATGTCGCTGATCGGCGGCGGGTTGATGAGTGTCGACATCCGTATGCCCTATTACATCGTGATCGCCACCGCGATCATGGGTCTGATCGGAATGCACCTGCGCTGGAAAGGCAAAGAGATCAAGGCGCTGTTAGCCTGAGATCTCCTCAACCGTCAGATTGCCGTTGGTGTAGACGCAGATATCAGCAGCAATCGCCATCGCTTCACGCGCGACCTCTTCGGCGGATTTGTCGCTGTCCATCATAGCGCGCGCGGCGGCCAGAGCGAAATTGCCACCTGAACCGATGGCGGCCACGTCGTGCTCGGGTTCCAGCACATCCCCTGCCCCTGTGATCACGAACAGGTCTTTGCCGTCGGTCACGATCAGCATCGCCTCGAGCTTTTGCAGGTATTTGTCGGTGCGCCAGTCCTTGGCCAGTTCAATCGATGCCCGCATCAACTGACCCGGTGTCGATTCCAGCTTGGCCTCAAGCCGTTCCAGCAGTGTAAAAGCATCCGCGGTGGACCCGGCAAAGCCTGCAACCACTTCAGACCCGCCAGGTGACAGGCGGCGTACCTTGCGGGCGGTGCCCTTGATCACGGTCTGGCCCAGACTGACCTGCCCGTCCCCGGCAATGACAACCTGCCCGCCTTTCTTGACGCCGATGATGGTGGTGCCGTGCCATCCGGGAAAATCGCTGTCTGCCATCGAAGCCTCCGTTTTCTCTGGCGTTCTATATGGGCCGGGCGCGCGGGCGGTGCAACCGTTCTTAGATTGCCCAAAAGATATGCAATAGATGCAGACCGGGGCTGTCGAGTCAGCATTTGTAGGACTCAGGACATAGGTCTAAACGGACATCACAACCGACAACGGGTCGGCTGTTTCTGTTTGAAGGAACGCGCACATGGCGAACGCAATCGCAAAAACTCACGCGCCGCTCGGAGCAGTCACCATTCTGCACGTAGTGGACGCAATCATCTCGGTCTTCAATTCTGTTGTCGAGTGGAACAACGCGCGCAAAACGCGCAAAATCCTGTCGCAGCTGACCGACGCGCAGCTGGAAGATATCGGTCTCAAGCGGGCGACTGTCGAAACCATCTGACCCTGCGATCAGAGAGAGAAATTGGAACAGCCGCCCGGATCGCCCGAGCGGCTTTTTCTTTTGGATCAATCTGATTAGGGTCCTGAACCTAAGACCATGAAAAAAGGCGCCTCGAACCGGGCGCCTTTCCTTTTAACTTTGAAGCCCGATCAGATCGACTCGTCAATCCAGCTTTGCAGCGCGGCCTTGGGCGCAGCGCCGGCGCGGTTCGATACAACCTGACCGTCCTTGAAGATGAACAGCGCCGGAATGCCGCGAACGCCCATGGCGGCAGCCGAATTGGGGTTGCTGTCAACGTCGACCTTGGCGATTTTCACCTTGCCGCCATATTCAGTCGCCAGCTCCTCCAGAGCAGGGCCGATCTGTTTGCAAGGGCCGCACCATTCGGCCCAGAAATCCACCACAACGGGGACATCGGAGTTTTTGACTTCGGCGTCAAATGTATCGTCGGTTACGGCAACGGTCGACATATTCTGTCTCCTGAATGGGGTATGTTTGGGTAGTGAACCTAGGTGCGGCGATATGCAAGGTCAAGACGTCGGATCTTGCGTCAAAGCATCTGTCACAAGATCGTGTGGCAGCCACATCAGATGTGCGGTGCGGGTCCACAGGATCGCCGTTCTGATCTGACGCCCGGGATAGATCTGCGACAGCGCATGGGCATAAGCCCCCATCTGACGCAAAAGACTAATCGGGCAGCTTTCCGGCATGTCGGGCACCGTTGCGTTTGATTTGAAGTCGATGGCCTGAACCTCGGTTTCGGAAACGATCAGACGGTCGATCACACCATGAAGCCTGCGCCCGTGCAGATCGGCAGATATCGGAACTTCGGCTAACGAGCCCTGCGCAAACACTGGCGCCAGGTTTTCAGTTTGCAGAACGCCCGAGACCTCTTGCAACAATTCCGCCCGGTCCGTTTCGTGCATGTCTGGCAGCAATCGTGTGCCGAGGTCTGGCCACTTCTCTGCCCGAGCGGTGGGTAAATGTTCCAACAACAGATGCAAGCGGGTTCCGCGCAGTTTGGCGGCCTCTTCATCCTGACCAGCATCACCCGGTAACGCCTTTGCGCCGCCCAGATCCGACGGGCTGAGCGTTTCTGTTGGCGGTTCTGGTTCAGGCGCAGGGTGCAGGAATGCGGCTGGCAATGTTTCGGTTGGCTTCGGGCGATCCACCCGGGATGTCAGCGGCAAAGCCCCCCAATCTCCGTGCGCCAGACGCCGTATTTGCATGTCGGGAAGCTCGGTCGCCCCGGCCCGTTCCATCGCGTCTTCGACCATCTGGTACCAGCTGGATCCGTCTTTGCCTACATCGCCCGCTGCGGCGACGATTAGCCACTTTTCTGCCCGTGTTAGAGCCACATATAGCAATCGAAGCCGTTCGTTTTCTTCTTTCTCTCGTGCGGTGTCCCTTGCCTGCGTAACCAACCTTGGTGAAGCATCGGCCGGTACTTTCCACAGTGGCGTTTCCCCGGCCGCCATGATCTCGGCATCGCGCGGGGCTTGCCGTTTGCCAGTGTCGGGCAGGATTACAATCGGGGCTTCCAGCCCTTTTGATCCGTGGACTGTCATTACCCGGATCATGTTACCGACCCCACTCATCTGGCGCTTGATCTCAAGATCGTCGGTTTGCATCCAGACCAGAAAGCCGGTCAGGCTGGGAATATCCGTCCGCTCATAGGCCAAAGCCTGCGAGAGCAAAGCGTTGATCCCGTCCTCGGCCTCGGCCCCCAATCGGCCCAGCAACTTGCGCCTGCCATCGTGGCGGGTCAGAATGCGCTCGATCAAATCGTAGGGTCGCAGAAAATCCGTTTGCCCGCGCAGGTCGTTCAGCACGGCCAGTGTTTCGGGAAATTCTTCGGCGCGCTGGCGCAGGGCAGCCCATAGAAACGTATCCTCGCGCCGATGCGCCAGATCGAAAAGCTGTTGTTCGGTCCAGCCAAACAGCGGCGATTTCAGAACCGTGGCAAGCGACAGGCTGTCTTCTGGCGTGGCGAGAAAACTCAGCAGGGCTGCCAAGTCCTTGACGGCCAGTTCCGCGCCAACCTTCAGGCGATCGGCCCCTGCTATTGGAAGGCTCAGCGCCTTGCAGGCGCGAATGATCTCGGCAAACAGGCCTGACCGCCGCTGAACCAGGATCAGAAAATCACCCGGCTGCACCTTGCGGCGCACAAAGGTGCCCGGTGTTTCGGCATCGTCCGGGATGGTCTCGCCCCTGTCGAGCATGGCTTTGATTTCGTTTGCCACCTTTTCAGCCAGAAGAACAGTGTGATGCTGTGCGCCCGGACGATCAACCGGATCGGTCCAGTCGGCCTCTTCCTGATCTTCGACCTTTTCGATCACGGGCCACAGGTCAACGCGGCCTGGCAAATCGGCTTTGAAGGCACGGTGCTGTGCGTCCTTGTGAAACCCCGCCTCGGTTCGATTTTCGAACAGGATATCCACCAGGGACAGGATCGCGCTGGACGAACGGAATGAGTATTCCAGGGTTGAATCCCACAGTTTAGAGCCTGATTCCTGCAGCTTTTGACCGAACTCGTCCTGCATCCGATCAAAGGCTTGGGGGTCCGCGCCCTGAAAGGAATAAATCGACTGCTTCTTGTCTCCGACCACGAAAATGGTCCGCTCGACTCCGGATCGGGCCCCTTCCCCGCTCGTGAATTCCTGCGCCAGTTTTTCCACCACATCCCATTGGTCTGGGCTGGTGTCCTGCGCTTCGTCCACCAGAATGTGATCAATCCCACCGTCCAGCCGGTACAGCACCCACGCCGCGACCGCCGGGTCGTTCAAAACCTGACGCGCGCGCAGGATCAGATCGTCAAAATCAAGCCATCCCCGCAACTGTTTGCGACGCTCATATTCCGGTAGGAAGGCAGCAGCGAATTTATGTAGAACCAGCGTTTTCCGTGCAGCACTCAGCGCCAACCGCTGCTCACGCGCCGCTTCGACCCGGAGCATGAAGTCTTCAAGCCGGGGCATCAGTTCAGCCAACGCCGCTTCGCGCAAGGCTTTGGTGGGAAAGTTGCCGATTTTTGCGGCAAAAGGTTCTTTGGCAGATTTACCGTAGAGAAACACGCTTTCCAGCACTGGCAAACTGTCCAGTCCAACGCGCTTGACGACCGAGAGCTTCGCGGCGGCTTTTGCGTTGTTTCCGCCGCTTTCGATCAGGCCGGGCAGGATCGACTGCAGCAAGTCGATCTCGCCACCCAAAAACACCTGTCCCAGTAACTTATCTTCGTCAAATCCGTTTGGCAGGCCAAATAGATCAAGCAATTTGGGCCAGCGTATGGGATGCGTAAACCGGTTCCGGTTCTGAGTTATCGCAGCGGTGAGCCTGTCAAATCCGGTATCTGTTATAAAGCGCGCCATATCTTCGATCAGATGCGCTTGTGGCCCGTCGGCAAAATCCTCGATAATTTCTTCGCGCAGCAGGGCGGCGGCGCGGTCTTCCATTTCGGCAAATTGAGGGCTGACTCCGGCCTCAAGCGGGAAACGGCGCAAAAGCGCCGCACAGAACGAGTGTATCGTCTGAATTTTCAGACCACCGGGTGTTTCGATCGCGCGCGCAAATAGGGTACGCGCGCGCGCCAGACGATCCATGCTGACCAGATCCTCGACGCCCAGATCGGTCAGTTGCGTCATCAGCCGCACATCATCCAGCATGGCCCATTCGCCCAACCGTTTGAACAAACGGTTCTGCATCTCGCTGGCCGCAGCTTTTGTGTAGGTCAGGCACAGGATGTGCTGCGGCTGGACCCCGCTTAGCAACAGCCGCGCCACACGGTCGGTCAGAACCCGCGTTTTGCCTGACCCGGCATTTGCTGCCAACCAGGTCGAGGCATCGGGCCGTGCGGCCTGCACCTGACGCTCGGTCGCTTCGTTGCGTGCGATCATGTCAGGTCCTCGGGTTTGGTCTCGGTTGCACGATCCCACTCGCCGAACCGGGCAAGCTGATCATAATCGCCGATATCCGTATCCTTGTGCAGCATTCGGCGGGATGAGAAGCCCTGATCAGGCTCTAAATAGGTCGAAATCAGCTGCTTCAGTTCCCCCAGCACCTTTTCGGCGGGCTCTTTGGTCAATGGTGCGGGCACCTCTTTATATGTGCCACCCATCCCGACAAACACCGCTTGCGCCACCGGCAAGGGGTCAAAGCCCTCTAACCCGCCCTGCTCGGCCAATGCCGCCTCGATCAGCAATTGTTTGTCGAACTTGGCCTGCTGATTTTCCGACGGCGGTGCGCCCGTCTTATAGTCGATGATCCGCAACGCGCCGCGGCTGTTGACGTCGATCCGATCAGCGCGTCCCGCAATGGTGAAATCCAAAGGCGCCAACACCAGCTTCATCGCAGTTTCAAACGCCACCGGCCCGCCATCGGTCCGGCGTTGGTGTTCGGCGGCCAGAAAATCATCAGCGATCCGTTCCAGCCGCGCCAGCCAGAGTGCACGGGCCGTTGGCCAGGCCACGTGCTGGGCCAGCAATGCCTCGGCGCGTTTCAAAAAGTTTTCACGCGTCAGCAGCGCGACATCCAACACGCTGTCCTTGACGAAATGTTCCAGAATTTCGTGGATTACAATGCCGCGCAGCAACGCATCAGGGGCGGAAACCAATGGGTCCAGCGGTTTCAGACGCAGCACATGTTTCGCGTAGATCGCATAAGGATCACGGATCAGGCGTTTGATCTCGGTCACGGATAAACGTTTTGGCCTTGCCGAGATCGGAGGCCGGGGTGATGGGCGATGTGCGGGTTCGATTTCCGGCGCATCTTCAAGCGCTTCGGACCAACGCAGCCATTGATCACCGCGGGCGCGCATATCGGAAAGCACTTGCGGCCCGCCCTGCCCTTCAAGGCCCTGCAGCAGGTTGGTAAGCCGGTTCAACCAGCGCGACGCAACCGTTTCTGCATCGTCGGATCGTGTCGACCGCGTCAACCAGACCTCGGGCGCGCCGACGGCCTGTTGAAAGTCGTGGGCAGACAGCCCGATCCGGCGTTCCGGAAGCAACAGCCCGGCCTTATCGCGCATCTGGCGGTTCAGCCACGGATCAGGTGCCGGGGCCTCGGGCCAACTGCCTTCGTTCAGGCCGCCCAGAATCAACAAATCCGCACCTTGCACGCGCGCTTCCAGAGTGCCCCAGATCATAATATGAGTGTGCGGGGCGTCGCGGTCGCGGACCTCTTCGCCAGCCAGCAACGCGCCCAGAAGGTCGGCAAAGTCATTGGCGGTCAGATCACCGCCATGATGCGCCTCATCCTCAAGCGCGGTCAGAACCTTAAGCGCCTTTTGGCCTGCGTTCTTTTCCCAAAGCGTCCCGGTTTCACCTGCGGGCCCGGCCGAGATCGCCTGGGCCAGTTCGCGCAGCCGTGCGACCCAGGCCTCCAACGGCAATACCCCGGCAGTGTTCTGTTGGCAGAACATCGAGATCAGCCAGTTTAACCAAGTCTCGGGTATGTTTTTGAGGGCACCATAAGCCAGCAAGCTGTCGCGGTCTGGAAATGGCGGACCGTTGCGCCGAAGGTCCAGCTCCAGATCGCGGGTTTGCAGAAGATGCATACCCCTGTCCCCACCGTCATGGCAGAGCGGATGTTTCAACAGCGTCAGCAAGGCCTCGCCATCCAACCGACGTGTAAACAACCCTGCAACATGGCGCAGAAACCGACCCGGCGGAGACAGCTGCAAAGGCAGACCGGCGCTGTCGTCCGGTAGAATGTTCCAGCGATCCAACGCGGCGCTGACCTGACGGGTCAGCATTCGGTCGGGTGTGATCAAAGCAGCCGTTTGCCCGGTTTCTGCCGCTTGCCGCAGGCGCAACGCAATTGCCAAAGCTTCGGATCGCGGGGATTGCGCCTCGATCAATGTCAGATCACAGGTGGCACCTTCGAGGTCTTGCAGCTGTGGGCCTTCGGACATCCATGCATCCGTGATCGGTGCGGGGCGTAAAGCCAGCGAAACCAGACGGTTACGCGAAAGGGAAGGGGGTTGATCTGCAGACCACGGCAGAATGTCTTCCGGGTTCAATTCAAGCCCGCGCATCAGTTTGCGAAACCGGTATTGAGGGTGGTCCTCGGACGTCAAAGCCTCATCCAGGTTTTGCCAGACGTGATCGGGTTGATCAAAATCATATCCCGGCAGGACCAATGCCCCTCGCGGTAGGCGGGCTATGGCCTCCATCAACATCAGCGTGGTTCCGCGTGATCCGGTTGAACCCGCCAGGATGACCGGATGTTGCGGCGGGGTCGTTTGCCAGCTTGCAATCAGGTTTTCGACCACGCGCCGCTGCCGGGCCTGCGCGTCCAGCGTATCATCTTCGGATGCGACGACGTGATCGGCGATCCCGATGAATTTCTGCGCGCGCTCCCAATGCCCGGACATGTCGCTGACATCCAATTGACGGATCGCATCAGAGGAGACGCCTTCGCCCTGCATCTCGTCAATCAGGGCAGCAAGGCTGTCTGACAGATCGAACAGGGATGCCCGTGCAGCCAGGTCGGGCTGCTGGTCCAACAGTTTGGCAATCAGCTGTGTCAGCTCAAGCCTGCGCCGCAATGCGGGAATGGCGGGTGGAATGTGCTCTAGATCTACGCTTTCACCCAGATCAGTCACCAAAGAGATTTTGGGCAACAAACATGCAGGGCCCTGATCGAACAGGTCACGAACCCGGCGTGCCATGCGGCGTGTGTTGACGATCAGGTGTACCCGAGCCAGAGCCTCGGGCGGCAGGTTGGCACAGCGATCTCTCAGCCCGTTGACCAAAGCTTGGGGGAAGTCTGCGCCCGGTGGGACCGCAAAAACCTTTGGCGTTTCGCTGTGGTCAAACATCGGCGATCAAACCTTCGGCCAGCGCGATGCCTTCGGGGCGACCGACGTCGCACCAGCGACCGGGATATTCAAGCGCGAACAGCCGGTCCTGCGCGTGCATCCGGTCCCATAGCAGGTTCAACGAAAACGCAGCGTGCGGAATGTCGTGCAGCCCTTCGGTTTTGACGATCTGTGCGCCGCCGTAGATCATGTCGGGACCGCGCGATATGCGGCCCTGAGCATCGCGCGTGAAATCTCCGCGCCCCGAATGCCCGATGGTCTGGGCAACCGGGATACACATCAACAGCGCATCCATCTTTGCCGGATCCCACTTGTCTTTCAGCATCTGCAACGGGTTGGGACCGGCCCAGATTGCATCTGTGTTTAACGTAAAAACGGGATCAGAACCCAACAAGGGCAGGGCGGCGCGCAAGCCGCCACCGGTTTCAAGGATCTCAGGCTCTTCGTGCGATATCAGCACGTTTCGAGGGGCCAGATGAGCGGCCATCTGGTCGGCTCGATAATGCACATTGGCCACCACGCGCGTGGGTTGAAGGTCGTCGACCAGTTCAAGCGTATGATCAATCAGGGGGCGGCCTGATACTTCGATCAAGGGTTTTGGCAAATTGCGCGTCAACGCCCCCATGCGGGTTCCGAACCCGGCGGCAAACAACATTAAGGCGTCAGGAGCAGTGTTCATGCCGATTTAAGCCTGGCAAGATTTTCTGTGGTTGGTTCGGGCAATGCTGAACGAACCAATTCGGCGATCGGAAGCAATGCGGGATGTTCAAGATCGCGCATCAGATGCGCCCATACGGCAGGAATCAAATCAACGTAATGCGGTTTGCCGTAGTCGGTCGCAAGGCGGGCAAACCCCCCCAATATCCGCAGGTTGCGTTGGGCGCCCAGCACGCTGTAGGCGGTGCGGAAATCGTGACTGTCTACGCCGGTTACCTCGATATATCGGTTGATCATGCGCATCTCGATCCCTGCGGGGACTGATCGGCGTACATCCTGCAACAGCGACATCAGATCATAGGCCGGATGTCCCAGCATCGCGCTTTGAAAATCCAGCAGGCCGACGCGGGCCAGACCGTCTCGATCAGGAAGCCAGATCAGGTTCTCGGCGTGATAATCCCGCTGCACGACGACCCGCGTACCGCCGGTTTCCTGATGCAGAATGTCGGCAAAGCGGGATTCAAACCGTCGCCGTGCATCTGCGTCATGGTGGCCCAGAATGCCCTGAGCGTATTTGGTAAAGGAAAGTGCAGAATATTCGGTCATCAGCGCCGGATCATAGCTTTCCAGGGATGGCACCGGTGCCGAATGCAGGTGGACCAGAACATCTGTCGCCGCTTCGTACAGCGTACGCTCAAGACCGGGCTCGCGTTTCAACACGCGCGCGAACAGGTCATCGCCCAGATCCTCAAGCAGCAGAAATCCATATTGGCAATCCTCTGCATAGATTTCCGGCGCGCTGAGGCCGATGGATCGCAAATATTTCGCCATGCGCACAAAGGCAGCGATATCCTCGTTCTGATCTGGTGGTGCATCCATCAGGACGGCCGTGCGCCCGCTGGCCGCATCGGTCAGCCGTTCGTACCGGCGGTTTGAGGCGTCTCCGGCCAACGGCGCGCGCTCGGCCTCGGCCCATTGGGTTTGGGCGATCAGCGCTTTGGATAGAATGGCGCGGTTGGTCATGAAATCGCCTCCAGCCTGACGGGCCATTTCGGATCGGTCCATGTCAGGGTCAGGTGTCGTGTGTCCGGATGTTTCGGGTCAGCCTGAAACTGAACCAACAGGGCCGAGGGCGGTGCCAAAGGGCCCAGTTTGTCGGGCCATTCGATCAGGCAGACGGCGGTATCGAACTCATCGATCAGGCCCAGCTCTTCGACCTCGTCGATATTGCTCAGGCGGTAAAGATCTGAATGCCAGACCTCTCCGACCTGTGTGTCGTAGACCTGAACCAACGTAAATGTGGGTGAGGGCACGTCCTCGGGTTGATCCATCAGAGACTGGATCAAAGCACGCGCAAAATGGGTTTTGCCGCCACCGATTGCACCGTCCAGCAACAGTACGTCACCGGGACGTAGCGCAGCACCGAGTTTTCCGGCCAGAGCCGCAGTTTCATCCGGTGATTTCAGTGTGATTGAGGCGGGCGTTTTCATGCCGCCACAATGGACTTACGCCCGGTCGCCTGCAACCCGGTTCAGGCGCTGATTCTTTGCAACTCGGGTGTCTGATCGGGTTGGGTCTCGACAGAGAATCTGACGATGGTTGCGCCCTTCTGCATTGGGCTGACGGTACAGGTCATCTTGGTTCCGTTCCGCATCACCATATCCGCTGACCATTGGGTACGGTCGTCTCTCATTTCGACAAAATCCCGAATCTCGCCCAGAACCGGGGTTGCCATGCACTGGTCCTGCCAGTTTCGGGTGACGTCCAGAACCGTTGCGGATGCAAACCCCGTTTCATCCGTTTCACCCCAAAGCCGCTGATAGGCATAGTTGGTCAGGGCCAGCGTCCCGTCATCCGAAAAAACGGCGATTGCATCAGCCAGTTTGTCGAGGATGGACTGCATCAGATCCATTTCCGACCGGAAACGGCGCGTCAGAGTAATCTCGGCGGTGATGTCTTCGAACAGGAACGCCACTGCGCCATCCGGATGAGGCCGCCCGCTGATCGAATAGACTGACCCTGAAGGAAGGGACCAGGTTTCCTGATAGTTGCCGTCTTGCGCAGCCTCAAGCAGATCGTTCATCTGCCGCCGCCAGCCGCGATAATTCTTGGGCTCGGGCATCATGTGCTGGTCCCGCAACCGGTCAAAGAAACTGGACAGGCTTGGTCGACAGCTGAGAAAATCCGGGGGCAGGGTGGTCAGGTCGATCAGCGCCGGGTTGAACAAGGCCAGTTGCCGGTTCCGGTCGAAAATGGCCAGACCTATGGACAATTGCGCAAAGGTCTTGGTCATGGTCTGCACGAATTTGCGCTGGGCGGCCTCGGCCTCGACGATGGCGTTGATGTCCATTGCGTAGTTCAGCTGACCTTCTTCCCGCTGGATATGCGTCAGATCAAACCATAGCTTGTTTTCACTGCCCGAGACGGCAACCGATACACGTGTCTTCTTGCCCAGATGATCATCGTTCTGGACACGTGGAAACAAGGGAATGGTCAGATCGGCGTCCCGTCCCTTGGCTTTTCGCACCAATGAGATATAGGCCCCATTGCACCAGCGCACCGTGTCTGATGGGTCCAGCAGCCAGACCGGATAAGGAGCCTGATCCATGGCCAATCGGATCGGGTCATTGGGATCGCGTCGCACCGACCCACCGCTGCCCTGGCAATCGCGCAACTGCACGCGGACAATCCCGTCGATCCATTCGCACAAAACCTCTCGGTCCACGGTGCAATCGATGGCGGTAACAACCAGATTACCTTCGTTGCGTATGGTTTCGGGAGTTTCGGGAAAAGTTGGAAAATCGCGTTTGAGCAAGCGCCGCAGATCCTGCCAGTCCTGCACCGACTCATACCCGGCCAGGGCGATGTCTGAGTGGCTGATTAGCCGGTCGCCATCGAACAGAAATACCGCGTCAAACAGGGAGTACGGCGCCGAAAGCCCATAATCGCTTGCCTTCAGCTCCGGGCGCGGCATCAGCCAACGGACGGCAAATCCGGCAGATACAAGGCTGATTGCGGACAATATGATCCAGTCGGCCATAGAATCGACATCCCTCAAAACACAAGCATCCTCTATGAATGCCAATGGTTAACAGGGCCTTAACCTAGATCTGAAACGGTTGATTGGCACCGGACTGAACCGGTGAATCGCCTTTTTGCGCGTCGATCAGATTGCGTTGCCAGAATACCTGAACTATCGCGCCCCGCCGGTCGGGATCTTGTGTCAAGCTCTGATAAGGATCGGCACCATTGGCGAATTTCAGTTCCGCTCCGCTGCGTTCCAGCAAGGTCTTTGCGATGAACAATCCCAGCCCCATGCCCTCGTACTCCGGCCGCGTTGACGACTCGGAGTCGGCGCGCCTGCGACGCATGAAGGGATCGCCGATGCGGCCGATCATATGCGATGGATATCCGCGACCGTCATCCATGATGTAGATCTTGATCCAGTCCGCCGACCATTCCGCCTCGACCCAGACATTCGCCTGTGCAAAATCCACCGCATTCTGGATCAGGTTGCGCAGCCCGTGGATGATTTCGGGCTTGCGCAGGATCGAAGGCTGCTGAAGATCGGCATCCCCAGCAGGGCCTTCGTCGAAATGAACGGATTTGCCCCTGTGTATATGCGGCTCGGCCGCTTCGTGAATCACAGTTGAAAGCGGGGCCTGTCGCAGATGCAGGTCGTCTTTGCCGGCCCGACCCATATCGCGCAGAATGTCGCGGCACCGGTCGGCCTGTTCGCGGATCAGGGCGGCGTCCTCTTTCAGCTCGGGCCGGTCATCCAGTTCTTCGAGCAATTCGGAACTAGCGAGTTTGATGGTGGCCAGCGGGGTCCCGAGTTCATGCGCGGCAGCCGCCACGACGCCGCCCAGATCGGTCAGCTTCTGTTCGCGGGCCAGCGCCATATGGGTGGCGGACAGGGCCTCGGACATGGACTGGACCTCAGAACTGACACGGTGCGAATAGGCCCCGATGAACACGATGGCGATGATGATCGCGGCCCAGTTTCCGAACAGCAAAATGTCGGGCATGTCCAGAACAAGTCCCAGATTGGTGCGCAGAGGCAGGTGAAACTGCGCCAGCAGACTGGTCAGGGCAATGGCAACGGCACCCACGATCAGCGTTGACCGGGTGCTCATGACATTGGCCGAAATGGTCACGGGCCCCACCAGAAGCAGAGCAAACGGATTGTTCAGACCACCCGTCAGATACAGCAGGAAAGAAAGCTGAAGCAGGTCAAACAATACCATCAGGAAGTTCTCGAACTCTGATAGGCGCTTATTTTCGGGAAACAGCAGAATGGCGGTCAGGTTTCCCATCACCGACACGCCTACAGCGAAATAGCACAGGCCCAGTTCCAGTTGCACATGATAGGTCTGTTGCGCGACTGTGATGGCGGTGATCTGGCCGATGATGGCCACCCAGCGTAACAGGATCAGTGTCCGCAGGCGGATCCAGGTGCTGCGTTCCTGCCCGCGCCAAAGACTGGTATTGGATTTTGCCATTGGTCAATTATGTCCTGTTGTATTGGCTGGGTAACTTGATAGGTGTCCCGACCGAAACGATCAACAACCCCTCTGTCAGGACAGCGCTCATGATCCGCCTTTATGCCATCCTCGCAACCCTCGTTCTTGCAGTGGGGATTGGGGCCATGTGGTTGCTGACGCGGGGGGCCGGGTCCAATGACAGGTTCGCACAGTGCCGGTCCAGCCAGATCGCAGGCGGTGCGGCGGCCATTGGCGGTCCGTTCGAACTGGTGAATGGCAAAGGCGACACCGTGACCGACAAGGACGTTATTACCGAACCGACGCTTGTCTATTTCGGCTATACATTCTGCCCCGATGTCTGCCCCTTCGACATGTCCCGCAATGCCGAGGCCGTAGATCTGCTGGCCGAGCGCGGGCAGTCGGTGACGCCGCTGTTCATTTCAATCGACCCGGATCGCGATACGCCCGAGGTTGTGGATGACTATGCCTTCAATCTGGGCGGCAAGACCATCGCCCTGACCGGATCGCCCGAACAGGTCAAGGCCGCAAGCCAGGCCTACAAGACTTACTACAAGGCGCATGACAAAAGCGACGAGTACTACCTGGTCGACCATTCCACCTTTACCTATCTGGTCACGCCCGAGGATGGATTTCTGGAATTCTTCAAACGTGATGACACGGCGCAGCAGATGGCAGACAAGGTTGGCTGCTTTCTGGACAGGATCTAGGTCACAACCATCGGTTTGACCTTTGGAATGGCGCTGCTATTACTCATGTTTAAGCCAATCGGCGCGAAATAGCGGAAAGACCCAATATGGCAGACAGTTCCGAGCTTGACATCGGCCCCGACAAATCCCTGCTTCTGGTAGATGATGACGAGCCGTTTCTGAGACGTCTTGCCAAAGCGATGGAAAAACGCGGGTTCGAGGTTGAAACCGCTGGTTCTGTTGCCGCAGGCCGCGCCATTTCAACCGCCCGCCCGCCCGCATATGCCGTCGTCGATCTGCGACTTGAGGATGGCAACGGTCTGGATGTGGTCGAAGTACTGCGCGAAAAGCGCCCCGACAGCCGGGTTGTGGTGCTGACGGGTTACGGGGCCATCGCCACCGCTGTTGCCGCCGTCAAAATCGGCGCGACCGATTATCTGTCAAAACCCGCCGACGCCACGGACATTACCAATGCTCTGTTGGCCAAAGGTGACGAACTGCCTCCGCCGCCGGAAAACCCCATGAGCGCCGATCGCGTGCGTTGGGAGCATATTCAACGGGTTTACGAGCTGTGTGATCGGAATGTCTCTGAGACCGCACGGCGGCTGAACATGCACCGCCGGACGTTGCAGCGGATCTTGGCGAAACGCAGTCCGCGATAACCAGGCATCATCGGGTTCGGGCGTGCCGGGTTTTGCAACCAGAGACATCGTGCGCTTCGCTCTTTACGTTGTGTTTCTCGGGATTGGTTTGTTGTGGTTTCGCCATGCGCCGGGGGACGATCTTTCAGCGTCATACATCGCGTGCCGACTGTTTCTGACCGATCAACATGCGCATCTGTACGATCACCATCCCGCATTGTTTCACATAGTGGATACGCCTGCATGGGTACGAGCCGCAGAAGCCGCGCAGTTCAAAGGGTTTTTGCATCCCTACGTTCAGACCCCGATCTGGGGTTGGCTTTTACAACCTCTGTGCAGTGCGCTTGCGTTTGATGAATTCAAGATTTTCTTTCTGGCAACTTCTCTGCTCTCGCTCATCGCGTCGATTGAGCTTGTGGCCCGCTGCTGGGCGCGGGATTTCCTAAATCCGCTTGCTGTTGGCACACTGCTTGCAGCCGTCGTTCTGACGACGCCATTTCAATATTCAATGTGGCTGGTTCAAACGCATTCTCTGTTTCTGGCCTTCTCGTTGGGTGCTGTCGTGCTTGCGTCAAGCCGGCGCTCTTTGGCGGCGGGCGTGCTGCTTGCTATTGCTGCAATGGTGAAGATAACGCCGGGGGCCTTGGTTATCTACTGGCTGTTCCGCAGGCAATGGCGCGCAGCATTCTGGTTTTTCTTATGGTCCCTTGTCTTCTGGGGATTTGCCTGTCTTGCAGTTGGGTTTTCACCGCTCAAAGAGTTTCTGGATACCTTGCAGCGGGTTTCCAATATCTTGTTGATTTCCTACAATAACCAATCGCTTGTAGCCTGGCTTGGCGCTTTCGGCGCCGATCCAGTAGAAATCTGGAACTGGCATATGCTGCCGTTACCTTATGCTCTTGCGTTGGCGGGTACGATCTTTTCTGTATCAAGTGTCGCTTTGGCAGGCTGGCTGTCGCGGCGTCTGGCGAGCGACAGGCTGCCTGTTGCCTTTGCCCTGATCGCTTTGACGGTGTTTGCGCCCATTGCCTGGACGCATTATTTTATCGCGCTGATACCCGCCGTGATGGTTGTCGTAAGGATCGGTTCGATAACAACGCTTGTCGTGCCGCTGGTGGTTCTGTTTTTGAATGTACCGCCCATTGCATTGGATCCGATTGTCCCGATACCTGATGCCTTGACGCTGATCCGAAGCCATTTTTTCTCGGGGCTTCTGCTGATGATAGTCTTGCTGCGAAAAATGTTCAGCAGCCTCCGGACTGGATCAGAAAAGCGCGGTTAAAGCTCTTAGATTTTTTCCAGCAGTATCCTATGCCTTGCCAAATAGGCTTGCCGCGCCTCAACAGGTGGTCGCAGCCTGATGTCCAACCCTTCCATTACCGCCTTGTCCGGCCTTCCAAAGAATTTCGTTGCCTCGGCCTCGGAAAATCCTGCGATCTGCGTCGCCTCCATCCAGGCGCTGATCTTGTCGGCCTTTTTGATCTGCCGTTTCACCGTTTTCGGCACCGTGGCAGGCAATCCGAACCGGATATGAATCGCCGTCGCCAGACGGTCATCCAACGCGCCATAGCCGGGGCCGACGGCGGCTTTGACGGGTGAGATCATATCTCCGATCACATATTCCGGCGCGTCATGTAACAGGGCCGCCAACCGCCATTTCGCGGGGGCTTTAGGGGCGATCCGACCGTATAGCTCTTCCACCAGCAGGGAATGTTCAGCCACCGAATAGGCGAAATCGCCGTGCGTCTGTCCGTTCCAGCGCGCCACAAAGGCTAGACCATGGGCGATATCTTCGATCTCGATATCCACGGGTGTCGGGTCCAGCAGGTCCAGCCTGCGACCTGACAGCATTCTTTGCCACGCTCGGGGTTGTGTTGCCATTCTGCCATGCCTTGTGAACTGGGACACATCAAATTCGCATTTTTGTGCTATGATGTATCTGTCTGGATCACCGGCTGCCAACGTTTTCTTGAGCATTCGTGCTTTGAAACGTTGTGAAACGATCCCGACATAACGGACTGAGGGGGGTGCTGACTCCTCCCAGTTGCGCCCCTCTCGAAACGGAACTCGTATCGAAAGGAGCTTGTTATGTTCAAGCGTTTGTTAGCGACTGCACTGACCTTCGGAATGGCCGCCACGGCCCCGCCAGCCTTTGCGCAAAACTGTGCCCAGCGGGATGATGTCATTTCGAAACTGCAAAGCAGCTATTCCGAGCAATTGGCCTTTGGCGGTTTGCAGAAATCACGCGGTGCGCAATCTGTCATGGAGGTTTGGACCTCGAAGGAAACCGGAAGCTATACCGTTCTGGTGACTCACGCCAATGGCATCAGTTGTATTGTCGCCGTCGGCACTGATTTTTTTGAAGCGATACCAACCGATGCCGCAGAGGGCATCCCAAGCTGATTATCAACGGTCTGGTTTCGATGTGTTGCTTTTGGCAATCACATCGAGGTCGTCCGAGAATCTGCCGAGATAACGCTGGGTCTTTTTGGCCGAGAACAGGTGCTTGATCAGCATCTTGCGCATCTTTGTGCTGTTTGGTGCAAGTGAACCGCCACTGGACTGAAAAACATCCAGATCCGGGAAGTACCGCCGTGCAAAGGCTTTCATCGCCGTTGCAAAGCGGGGGCTTAGCTCACCCCTTGGGTCTTTCCAGGGTTTGGTCTTGCCAATGAAGTGAACCAGATGCGGTTCGATCTGCATCGCAAACAACAGCGATGACCACGTGAACTGCCAGTTCCACATCGGGCTAAGCTCGGCCCAGTCCCCTTGCAGTACCGAATTGTACAAATTCTGGTCATGCCGGATCATCACATCCGCATTAGCCTTGCCAAGGTCGAGGCACCGGGTCAGCAAATCCTGCTGATTGTAGCGTTTCACATCCATCAATATGACGCCTGCGTTGAAATAGGGCGCTGATGGCAGGTTAAGGGATTTGAACTGTTTTGGCCGCCGATTTGGCGTGCGCCATTGGGTGTTGTCCCGCACCGCAGCGATGGGATGGGGTGCAAAATCCACATCCATCAAAGCACTGAAATCCCCGCTTTGGATGAAGATATCGCTGTCCAGGTACAGGATGCGATCATAGTCGTTTGCGAAGGCCTGCGGCAGCGCCAGACGCAAATACACATCATGGCTTTTTCCCGGATCCAGCCGTAGCCCTTTGAACAGATCACCGGTCTTCACATGGCACAAGCGGATGTTCAGGTGATCCAGCGAGGGCGGGATCGCAACCGGGCGTTCATCAAAACAGATGCAGATGTCGAAATCCCGATCCGGATGCAGCGCTACGATCTGCGAGGCCGCATGGGCGGCAAAAACCAGATAGTTCTGGTCGCAGCAAAAAACGATGGCCTTCCGGAACTCGGCATGTCCGGATGCCGACACGTCCAGCTGTTGAGAATTATGTTCCATGAGCCGTTTTGGTTCGAGGTTTTCCGGGCGGTGCACTTGATTGTCGGGGTTACGCATTGCGGGTCAATGATGTCAATGCTAGATGGCCCTCCAAACAAGTTTGGAGAGCTCCTATGGGCAGTGACTACATCGTCAAAGACATCTCGCTGGCCGGGTTCGGTCGCAAGGAACTGGACATTGCCGAAACCGAGATGCCGGGCCTGATGGCCCTGCGTGCGGAATATGGTGAAAGCAAGCCCTTGTCGGGCGCGCGTATCGTCGGATCCTTGCACATGACCATTCAGACCGCCGTTCTGATCGAAACGCTGGTCGCGCTGGGTGCGGATGTGCGCTGGGCGTCGTGCAACATCTTTTCGACCCAGGATCACGCCGCCGCCGCGATCGCCGCGGCCGGTATTCCCGTGTTCGCCATCAAAGGTCAGACGCTGGAAGAGCATTGGGATTATCTGGACAAATCCTTCCTGTTCGAAGGCGGCCCGAACATGATCCTGGACGATGGCGGCGACGCGACGCTGTACATCTTGCTGGGCGCGCGCGCTGAGGCGGGCGAAGACATCATCCCTGTCCCGAGCTCGGAAGAGGAAGAGGTGATCAAGAAGCAGATCGCCAAGCGTATGGCAGCAAGCCCAGGCTGGTTCACCAAGATGCGCGACCAGATCCAGGGCGTGTCCGAGGAAACCACCACCGGCGTGAACCGCCTGTATCAGCTGGTCAAAGACGGCCACCTGCCGTTCCCGGCGATCAACGTAAATGACTCAGTCACCAAGTCGAAATTCGACAACAAATACGGCTGTAAGGAATCGCTGGTCGACGGTATCCGCCGCGCCACCGACACCATGATGGCCGGTAAGGTCGCTGTCGTGTGCGGCTATGGCGATGTAGGCAAAGGATCGGCTGCGTCTCTGCGCGGCGCAGGTGCCCGCGTGAAGGTCACCGAGGTAGACCCGATCTGCGCGCTTCAGGCCGCAATGGATGGGTTCGAAGTCACCCTGCTGGAAGACGAGGTTGCCAGCGCCGATATCTTCATCACCACCACCGGCAACAAGGACGTGATCCGCATCGAGCATATGCGCGAGATGAAGGACATGGCCATCGTCGGCAACATTGGCCATTTCGACAACGAAATTCAGGTTGCGAACCTGAAGAACCACAAATGGACCAACATCAAGGAACAGGTGGACATGATCGAGATGCCCTCGGGCAATCGTCTGATCCTGTTGTCCGAAGGCCGTCTGCTGAACCTCGGCAATGCCACCGGGCACCCCTCGTTCGTGATGTCGGCGTCCTTTACTAATCAGGTTCTGGCGCAGATCGAGCTGTTCACCAAAGGTGATCAGTACGAAAACAAGGTCTACATCCTGCCCAAGCATCTGGACGAAAAGGTTGCGCGTCTGCATCTGGACCGTATCGGCGTCAAGCTGACCCAGATGGACAGCGAACAAGCGGCTTATATCGGCGTGAAGCCCGAAGGCCCCTATAAGCCCGAGCATTACCGCTATTGATCGCGGATCGGGTATGACCAAACGTTCTGGACGCCGTCGGTTCATGCAACTGGCGGCGTCTTTCTTTTCGATCATCGTATTTCTATTTCTTGCTGGGTCCGGCGGCTATCTGTTGCTTTCGCATCCAAAATCTCCGGTTCCGGCGCATTGGAACCCGCTGCGCGTGCTGAAGGTGACTGCGCCCGTAACTCCGATCACGCGGTATCAGCTCAACCGCGCATTGGCAGATGAAGCGCAGTGCAGGGCGACAATGGCCGAGGCGGGGGTTTCATTTGAGGCGATGGCTGATCTGATCGTAGATGAGAATTGTGGCATCGCTGGCCGCGGCCTGTTGTCCGGACTGACCGAGGCCCGCGTCGAGCCGGTCGAAACCCGCTGCGCTACAGGATTGAGGCTGGCCATGTGGGAACATCATGTAGTGCAACCCGCAGCCCATGACCTGCTGGGCACGCAGGTCAGCCGCATTCGTCATCTTGGCAGCTATAACTGCCGCCGGATGCGCACCGCGCAAGGTCAGAACAGCCGTTGGAGCAGCCATGCGACGGCTGATTCCATTGATGTTATCGGGGTGCAACTGGCCGATGGCCGTAACCTGACCCTGCTGTCAGACTGGGGCATCGAAGGGGCCGAAGCCGCGTTTCTGCGACAGATCTGGCGCGGCGCCTGCGATTGGTTTCGGGTGGTATTGGGACCGGATTTCAACCGGCTGCACGCGGATCATTTTCACTTGCAAGGCCCCGGCTGGGGCTATTGCCGCTAAACGCCTGACCGCAGAGATGGGAAGAAGTCCCCGCGACCCTGTGGCGTGAAATCCAGAATATTCCATAACGGCCAGGCCGAATCCACATGGCGCGGATGCCAGTCGCTGGGTTCAAAGAATAGCTCGGAACTCCAGAAATGATGAATCCCATCGGGCCCGCGCTGAAAGATATTCAGGATCGGCAACTGACTCCCATCCTCAGCCTCGGCCAGATAATCTTGCTGATATGCCGTACCAATGGCGGAATAGAGCGATAGGTTTTCCCAACCCATCCGCGCCTTCAGTTCAGCAAGCTTCTCGACCGTATTCTGCGCAACGACCGCAAAGCTCATCTTTTGCGACAGATGCGCGATCTGGCCATTCAGCCCGTCCAAAAAGGCTGAACACATTGGGCATGGCTCCTCGGCTTTTGGCCCGTACATCAGCGAATAGATGGCCAAAGTGTCGTGCGATCCGAACAGCGATGACAAAGGGGCAGGAGCGCCCTGTTCCGACCGGAAAGCATAATCTTGTGGAATCGCTCCACCCTTGGGCAGTTTTCGGCGCAACGTGGCGACCTCTTCGATCCGCGATCGAAGGTCAGCCTCGGCCGCCAAAAGCGCGTTGCGGGCGGATCGGTATTCGGGGCTTTCATTTGGAAGGGATACAGTCATGATGACCTCCTCATCAGCAATAAACAACAAATTTAACATAAATGTTAAATAAAGAGGGTCAAAAAATCAATCCCCGGCTAAGGCCACTTCCCGCTTAGGGGGAAAGCTGCTGATTTTTCCCTTTGTGCGTTGAATGCATATGGCTAACCTCTGCGCATCTGACCCACAGGTTGGAACGAAACACAGTAATGACTGATTGACGGGAGAGTATTCATGGGAAAACGCGATGAACTGATCGCAAAATACGCCGAGGATCTGAAATCCAAATGCGGCATGGACGCGGACATGGATTTGTTGACCAAGGTAACGATCGGGTGCGGACCCGCAATCTATGACGCAGATGCGTCCACTGTAGCCGCCAGCCAGGAAGGCGAGCTTGAAACGGTTAAGACCAACTTTTTGATCAAGAAACTGGGCCTGTCGGATGGCCCCGAACTCATGGAAGCGATCAACAAGGCCATGGAAACCTATGGCATGTCCGAGCGCAACAAGTACCGCGCGGTGGTCTATTACATGCTGACCAAGCATTTCGGCAAAGAATCCGTATACAGCTGATCCTTCGGCTATTTTGCTACTGCGCTCGCCGATACATTTGGCGAGCGTTTGAATTTTCGAAAAACCTTAAAGACTTCGGATTTGAACTGCTGTGCGAAGTCACGCTAAGGTCAGGGTGTGACCAGGACGGTCGGGACCAGATATTTCCATACGCGTGTGGTGAGTTGGGAGCACGCGGGGGTAGGGAAGGTTCTGTATCGTCGGAACCTTCCCTTTTTTAGTCCGCCTTCGTTTTGCCCAGACCGCAAATTGTGGCCCACTCGGCGTCTGACACCGGCTGAACCGAGAGGCGCGAGTTCTTTACCAGAACCATGTCTGACAGCCGTTCATCTGCCTTTATCTGGTCCAGAGTTACCGCCTCGGCAAACGGACGAACCGCTTTGATGTCCACGCATTCCCACCGCTCATCATCCGTGGTGCTATCGGGATGCGCCAGGGCACAAACCTCAACAATGCCGACAATCGCCTTGTCTTTTTGCGAGTGGTAGAAAAACCCGCGATCACCGATTTGCATCTGACGCATGAAGTTGCGGGCCTGATAGTTGCGCACCCCATCCCATTCTTCACCTGCGTCGCCCTTGGCCACCTGCTGATCCCAGCTCCAGGTCGAGGGTTCGGATTTGAACAGCCAGTATGCCATCAGCCCACCACCTTTTTCCACGGAATCAGTTCGACCGACTGAAACAGACCGGCCTTGGCATAGGGGTCATTCTCGGCCCAGTTCTGCGCGGCGGTCAGATCCTCAACGTCGAGAATGATCAATGAACCGATCATGGCCTCGCCGTCCAGCAAAGGCCCGGCTTGTGATACAACACCGGTTTCCTCGATATAGGCCAGATGCGCGGATCGATTATCCAGACGGGTCTGCAGGGCTCCGGGTTTGTCACGGGCGATCAGGGCGATCAGCATGTTATTCCTCCTTCAGGGGGCGATTCAGCAATATGTCAATCGCACTGTCTACATTGATTTCACCGCCACTCAGTTCAGCGACAATTGTGCTGATGGGCATCTCAAGGCCTTCGTTCTTTGCGATGTCAGCAACCGCACGGGCGGTTGCGACACCTTCTACTGTGGTTGTGTTGTCAAACGCCTGATCTAGACCCAAACTAAGGCCAAAACGATAGTTTCGCGACAGTTCCGAGGAACATGTCAGGACCAGATCGCCCAGTCCTGAAAGACCCATCAATGTATCGGCCTGCGCCCCGCGCATACACGCAAAGCGCTGCATCTCGGCAAATCCACGGGTCATCAAAGCCGCGCAGGCGCTGTCACCCAGACCGGCTCCGATTGCAGCGCCACAAGCAATTGCCATCACGTTCTTGAGCGCCCCGCCAAGTTCGGCGCCGACTGTGTCGATTGTTCTATAGAGGCGCAAGTTTGCGGTGGTCAGGTCGTTTTGCAACGCTTCGCAAAGTGCCTCGTCGGCGCAGGCCAGCGTTAGTGCTGTTGGCAGTCCGCGCGCAATGTCATCGGCGAAACTGGGACCGGTCAGAAGGGCTGGTCGCGCAGTTGGCACCACTTGTTGGACAACAGAGATTGGCCCCAGCCCAGTTGTCAGCTCGATCCCTTTGCAACAGGCAACCAGTGGTTTGCCTGCGAGTGTATGGCAATGCCTTTCCAGCGCATCGCGCAGCTTTTGCATGGGCACTGCCAACAAAATGACATCGGCTGCGGCTGCGACGTCTATGTCTTCGGTGACCATGATCTGAGGCGGCAAATCTACACCCGGCAACCGGGCGGCGTTTTGCCTGGATGCCTGCATCCGCTGCGCGTGTTCAGCATCGCGCGCCCACAGTGTTACAGGCCCGTTTCCAGCCAGCGAAATTGCCAAAGCAGTTCCAAATGCACCGGATCCAAGAACCGCAACGCTCATGCCTTGGCTCCTTTCTTGCCGCTGCCCAACATCGCCGGGCTGGTTTGATCCAGCGGCCAGCGGGGTCGAGCGGCAAGGTCTAGCCCGTCCCGTGCGCCGGTGCGAAACCGTTCAATTCCAGCATAAGCGATCATCGCTGCGTTATCGGTGCAAAGCGCAAGCGGGGGTGCAACAAATCGGGTGCCGGATTCGCTGCAAACAGACTCTAACTTAGAGCGAATGGCGGTATTTGCGGCCACACCTCCGGCGACGGCGATGAATGGGATCTGGGGATTTTCGTCCAGATACAAAGCAATGGCCCTGCGGGTTTTTTCGGCCAGTGTATCAACAACGGCCTGCTGAAACCCGGCGCATAGATCAGCGCGATCTTGTCGCGTTAGTCCGCCCTTCTCGTTCACAATCTGATCCCTCATCCGCATCAGCGCGGTCTTGAGCCCGGAAAAGGATAAATCGCAACCGGGCCGGTCCAGCAATGGGCGCGGAAAGCGGAACCGCTTGGGGTCACCTGCTCTGGCCTCGACCTCAACCGAAGGTCCACCGGGTTGCGGCAAACCCAAAAGTCGCGCGGTTTTGTCGAAAGCTTCACCGGGTGCATCATCGATGGTCCCGCCCAACCGAGTGAATGTCTCGGGCCCGTGGGCAATCAGATATTGGCAATGGCCACCCGACACCAAAAGCATCAAGTAGGGGAAAGATATCCCCTCTGTCAGGCGGGGCGTCAGCGCGTGCCCGGCCAGATGATTGACCCCGACCAGCGGAAGGCCGGTTGCTGCGCTCAACCCCTTGGCGCACATGACACCGGACATGACGCCGCCGATCAGACCCGGCCCGGCGGTGACGGCAATGGCGTCCATATCGCGCAGGTCCAATCCCGCTGCATCCAAAGCCTGCACTACGCAAACATCCAGCTTTTCAGCGTGCGCACGCGCGGCGATCTCGGGCACAACCCCACCATAGGCGCTGTGCAATTCGGTCTGGCCATGCACGACCGAAGACAGAATCTCGGCCTGTGCGCCATCGGACTGGCGCACGACGGCGGCGGCTGTGTCGTCGCAGCTGCTTTCCAACCCCAGAACGGTAAGTGTTTGCACCATTGGTCTGATCCGTTGCATCATGACTGCCAAGCGGGGTACCACCCTGCGCGGATGCAAACAATCCCAAGGCCGAAGGCGCTGCCTGTTGTATTTGTTGATGACCCGCCCTCGCGCCGCCTCGGACAGGTTCGTTGCGCAGCTTCCGGCCCGCACCAGATCGCGTGTCACCGTTATATATTCTCCATTACTTGAAATCCGTTCGCTGGACGTTTCAGTCGAGACAAGCAAAGTGCGGGGCCTGATCTTTAGCTCGGCCAATGCCGTAAATGCCGCGAAATCGCTGAATGTCGACCGGAACCTGCCTGCGTTTTGTGTTGGGCCAGTGACTTCCGCGGCCGCGACCCAGGCCGGCTGGTCGGCCCGCATGGTTGGCGCAACGGCAGAGGAGCTCGTGGCAAGTCTGCTGCAGCTGCGGCCTGAAAGCCCCCTGTTGCATCTGCGGGGTGAACATAGTCGGGGCAACGTGGCGCAAAGACTGACGGAACTGGGCCTGACCACGCATGAAAGGCCCGTCTATCAGCAACACCTGTTACCATTGACGCCCAGGGCCGAGGAGGCCGCCGCCGGGAATCGGCCGGTCATTGCCCCCATATTCTCACCCCGTACAGCGCGACAATTTGCCGATATGTGGTGTGGCTCGGCCCCGCTATGGCTGGCAGCGATCAGCGAAGCGACAGCAGAACCGCTTAGAACATTGACGTATCGGCGAATGAGGATCGCAAATGAGCCGAGTCCAGAGAAAATGACTGAAGCCGTTAAAAAACTTGTGAAACATGCCTTGCGGGTTGAGGGCGCGCCGGGTGAGGATTAACTTGGGTACGTCTGTTGTTCGGGTATTTTTGGAATCGATAAGGGGATTGTGACGGTGGCTGATAAAAAGAAAACTGATCAGGACCCGGTTGATGTCCCTAAATCGGATGAGGTGGCAGAAGCTGAAGCTTTGGCATCCGACGCTGAAAAACAAGACGCCGCACTTGACCCATCGAACGATGCTGATGATCTGACTTCCGAAGCCGAAGCCGAAGCCGAAGCCGAAGCCGAAGCCGAAGCCGAAGCCGAAGCCGAAGCCGAAGCCGAAGCCGAAGCCGAAGCCGAAGCCGACGTTGCGCCGGCTCCGGTTGAGGAAAAGATCATCGAACGGACCGTCGAAAAGAAGGGCGGGTTTATTCCGGCCCTGATTGGTGGCGTCGTTGCTGCGGGGATCGGGTTTGTTGTGGGCAATGGCGGATTGTCCCCTCAAGGAGCGGGTAATTCCGATGCAATTGCAGCGCTTGAGGCCAAATTGACCGATCAGTCGGACCAGATCGCCAAGCTGACAAGCGCCCTGAGTGACAGCCCGGACGTCTCAGGCCTGTCGGATCAAATCAAGGCGCTGTCGGATAAGATTTCGCCCGTAGAAAGTGATCTGAGCGCCGTGAAATCCAGTGTTGATACGCTGTCGGGGCAGGTTGGGCCGTTGAATGACCGGCTGACAGAGCTTGAGAAAAAGCCGATCGCGGCCAGCACATCCCCCGAAGCCACGGCCGCGTTTGAGGCCGAGTTGAAAAAGATGCAGGAGTCGCTGGCAGCGCAACGCAGTGAGGTCGAGAAGATGGTATCTGACGCGCAGGCGCTTGAGGCCAAAGCCTCTGCCGAGGCGCGTGCCGCTACCAATACGGCGACTTTGACGCGGCTGCAGGGTAAGCTGGATTCTGGTCAACCCTACAAGGAACTGCTGTCCGAGCTTCAGAGCGGTGGTATGACCATACCGGATGCGTTGTCCGCTTGGGCCGACGAAGGCGTCGCGACGATCTCGGCGCTGAGCGTATCTTTTGCCCCGGCTGCCCGTACTGCGCTGGCGGATGCGCGCGATGCGGACAAAGGCACTGGATTGATTGCGTTTTTGCAACGCCAGACCGGAGCCCGATCGGTCACGCCGCAGGACGGAGATGATCCGGATGCCATTCTGTCGCGCGCGCAGGCTGCGTTGTCAGATGGCGATGTGTCGGGGGCTCTGTCCGAAGTCAAATCCCTGCCCGATGCAGCGCAAGCGGCTTTGGCTGATTGGGAAAAAGCAGCTCAGGCGCGTTTGGATGCGGTAAACGCCGCAAATACGCTTGCCTCAAGCGTGAACTCGAACTGAAGGACCTGCCATGCTGTGGTCATTGTTTAAGATCCTTGTATTTGTTGCGATTATCGGCCTGCTGGCCATTGGCGCCGGGTTCCTGATGGAATCCAGCGGCGGGGTGCAGATCACCGTCGCGGGAACGGAATACACCCTTGGTCCGCTACAGTCGGTGATTGCGCTGGGCGTGCTGGTTTTTGGTGTCTGGCTGTTTTTCAAACTGCTCAGCCTGCTGGTTGCGACGCTGAAATTTCTGAATGGCGATGAAACCGCTTTGTCGCGATACTTTGACCGCAGCCGTGAACGGCGCGGGTATCAGGCGCTGTCAGACGGGTTGATGGCGTTGGCCTCGGGTGAAGGGCGCGCTGCGATGACCAAAGCGCACAAGGCCGAAAGGCTGCTGAACAAGCCTGAACTGACCAATCTGTTGGTTGCACAAGCCGCAGAGATGACTGGCGACACCAAGAAAGCGGAAGAGACGTACAAAAAGCTGGTGACGAACAACGCGACCCGTTTTGTCGGTGTGCGTGGGATCATGAAACAGAAGCTGGCCGAAGGTGATGACGAAACCGCCCGGAAACTGGCTGAAAAGGCTTTGGCGATCAAACCGCGCCATGAAGAAACACAGGATGTTTTGCTGAACCTTCAGACCAAGGCGCAGGATTGGGCCGGTGCACGGTCCACACTGACCTCAAAGCTGAAAGCGGGGTATCTGCCGCGCGACGTGTTCAAGCGGCGCGATGCGGTTCTGGCTTTGTCCGAGGCCAAGGGGATTCTGGACGAAGACGCCACGATAGAGCAGCAGGAACATGCAATTGAAGCCAACAGGCTGTCGCCCGATCTGGTGCCTGCCGCTGCGATGGCCGCGCGCGCCTATATCAAAAAAGGCAAGCCGCGCCCTGCGACCAAGATCCTGAAAAAAGCGTGGGAAGTGCAGCCGCATCCCGATCTGGCCCACGCTTTTGCTGAAATCGCACCAGAGGAAACGCCTGAACAGCGGATCAAGCGCTTTACGGCGCTGACCCGTGTTCATCCCGAAAACCTTGAGACCCGCCTGATTCTGGCCGAATTGAACATTGTGGCCGAGGATTTCCCCGAAGCCCGCCGTGCGTTAGGCGATGTGGTGGAAAACCCGGCGGATGCGCGGGCCTATACGTTGATGGCGGCGGTCGAACGGGGCGAGGGTGCCTCGGACGCGGTGGTGCAGGGCTGGCTGGCCAAGGCGCTGAACGCGCCGCGCGGCCCGCAATGGGTCTGCGACAATTGCCACGACATTCAACCCGAATGGGGCCCGGTCTGCCAGAATTGCGGCAGCTTTGATACGCTCAGCTGGCAGACGCCACAGACACCCGAGATTGCGAGCGCCACGGGTGTCCACATGCTGCCGCTGATCGTTGGTGCACTAGAGGATCAATCTGAGGCTGATGAAATGCCAGCGGATGAGGAAGCCCCGGCCGAAGATGTGATCGAGGCAAGCGCCGAGCCGGTTGAGGCAAAAGAAGAAACCGCAAAACAAGCTTGATCCGCGAAATCAGCACCGATTAATGCAGCTTAGCGATCTGGTGCTGGTTCGCCCGTGTGGGTCCACCGGTATTTTGGCGGGGTCGGTCCTTTGTTGCGACCGCCTTGCTGGGTCTGCTCCCATGCGTGCGCCAGAATGCCAACGGATCTGGACAGGCAAAACAGGCCTCGTGCAAGCGGAGGCGCAAAGCCAAGTTCGGCGTAGATCACGGCGGTGGCCCCGTCGATGTTCATGGGCACGGGCTTGCCTTTTCGATGCGCTAATTCGGCCTCGATATCCTGTGCGATTTTCATAAAGCGCCCGTCACATGCGCCTTGCTCGACGGCTTCGTCAACCAAAGCCATAAGTCGTGGTGCGCGTGGATCGGTTGGTGTGTGAAACCTGTGCCCAAACCCCGGCAAAATCTTTCCGTTCTCGGCGACCCATTCATTCATCGCGGTCTTCAGATCGACGGGGTGCGTGTCGACAAAGCGGTAAAGCTCCACTGCCTGTTCTCCGGCACCGCCATGGACGTCGCCCAGCATATTGACCGCACTTGCCATCGCGTTGTTCAGGGGCAGCCCACAGGTTACGGCCATCCGCGCAGCAGCGATGGAGGGAGCTTGCGGACCGTGATCAACGGCAGCGACCAATGCGGCCTCGAACAAGCGCGCTTGTACAGGTGTTGGTCTGTCGCCCCGTACCATCAGCCAGATCATCTCGGCAAAGCCCAGATGGCCGATCAGGTCCTGAATCGGCGTCCCGCGCAGTACGATGCGCCCCGGTTCCATGTCGATTATGGCCGTTTGCCACCAGTCGGAAACGTCGCTCATATGATCCCCTCGTTTCGCAACGCCTCAATTTCTGTGTCCGACAGGCCAAGCTCGGACCAGATTGCGCGGTTGTCGGCCCCTAGATCCGGCGGCGCGGATCGTGGCATTCGGCGCGCGCCATCCATGACGACCGGACTGCCTGCAAGACGCAAATCCTCTCCGTGCGCCGACAGGATTCCGATCAATCCGCGACCCGATAGTTGGTCATCCGCCAAAGCCTGCTGCACCGTCAGGACCTGTCCCGCCGGTACGCCTATGGCATTCAACTCGCGGACCCATTCTTTCGCTGGGCGAGTGGCAAGGGTGTTTTCCAGTTCCTGCCTCAGCTTGTGCCGGTTGGCCTTGCGATCCTCACGGGTCAGATAGTCCGGATGGTTCAGCAGATCCCTGCGGCCAAGATGCTTGGCCAGAGCCTGCCATTGTTCGTCGCGATTTGCAGCGATGTTGATCGGGCTGTCGGATGTGGCAAAGGTTCCGGACGGGGCTGATGTCGTGTTTTCATTCCCATGTGCGGTAGGTGTTACGCCGCCGACCAGAAAGTTGGACACAACCCAGCCCATAGTCGAGACCACCGCTTCGGTCATGGCAATGTCCAGTAATGCACCGCGCGGGCTGGCATTCAGGGCGGCGCTGATTGCAAAGGCTGCGGTCAACCCACCAACCGTGTCGGCCAGCGGATATCCGACGCGATAGGGTGCCGTATCCGGTGCGCCGGTGATGGACATGACGCCGCTGATCCCCTGCACGATCTGATCATAGGCCGGGTCGTCACGGCGCGGTCCATCCTGACCAAACCCGCTGATGGCGCAATAGATCAGATTTGGGTTTTCGGCGCGCAAAACCTCATATCCCAGCCCCAACCGGTCCATCACGCCGGGCCGAAAGTTTTCAACCAGGACATCCGCAGTTTCGACCAGCCGCTTGAGCAGAGCCTTTCCCGGGTCGGCTTTCATATCCAGCGTGACAGATTTCTTGTCTGCATTCTGCGCCAGAAAGCTGATCCCCATGTTTGCTTTGTTCCGATCAGCATCGGCCCCCAGCACGCGGGCCAGATCGCCGGTGCCGGGGCGTTCAACCTTGATCACTTCGGCCCCCATAAGGACCAGTTGGTAGCAACAATAAGGCCCTGCCAGAACGTTGGTCAGGTCAAGAACCCGAACACCGCTTAGCGGCTCAGTCGCCATCAGCTATGCCTGCCGCCCGCGCCTTGGCACGGCGGGCACGGTAGCTGGGCAGCAGAACCAGCAGAACGGCAATCACCAGCAGGCCCAGCGTCATCGGACGTTCCCAGATGAAGGCAATGCCATCATAAAGCTGCATGGAACGGGCAAAGTTGTCCTCCATCATGCCGCCAAGGATGAAGCCGATCAGCAGTGGTGCCAGGGGGTAGTCGGCGAATTTCAATGCCGTGGCGCAGACGCCGAACCCGACCAGTATCAGCAGTTCCGTAGCATTGTTCTGGCCGATATAGGCCCCCATCAGGGTGAAGAACAATATGAACGGGATCAGATAGTTGCGCGGAACGGCCAGCACTTTTGCGATGTAAGGGATCAACGGCAGGTTCAGGATCAATAGCACCAGATTGCCGATGAACATCGACATGATGACCGCCCAAAAGATCTGAGGCTCATCCACCATCAGGCGCGGGCCGGGGGTCACGTTCAACGCGATCAGCGCACCAAGCAGGATGGCCGTTGTGCCGGAACCGGGAATGCCCAGCGTCAGCAGCGGCACGAAAGACCCGGTACAGGCGGCGTTGTTTGCGGCTTCGGGTGCGGCAAGACCTTTGATCGAGCCCTTGCCGAATTCTTCCTGTTCCTCTTTCGGAGCGATGTTGCGTTCAACCGCATAGCCGAGGAAGCTGGCGATTGTTGCGCCCGCACCCGGAAGGACGCCGATAAAGAATCCTTGCGCGGATTGGCGACCAATGACCGGAGCGATGGCTTTTGCTTCATTCCCTGTAATGCGTAAATCTTTGATGTCGCCGTCATCGCCTTGCAGGTCTTTGGGTTTCAGAACCAGAAACAGCGCTTCGGGTAAGGCGAACATTGCCATGGCCAGCGTGATGAAGCCAAAGCCGGATTGCAGGTCCATGATGCCCATGGTGAAGCGCGGAAGATTGAACAGCGCGCCTTCGCCAACTGTCGCCATGATGAGACCAAGGATGGTCATGATCATCGCCTTGGCAACCTGACCCGAGCCCGCAAAGGCGGCAATGGCAGACAGGCCAACGACCATCAGGGCGAAGTACTCGGCGGAATGGAACAGCAGCGCGACGGATGACAGGGCCGGGGCAAAGACCATCAGCAAGATTGCCCCAATCGTACCACCCGCAAAACTGGCGATAGCGGCGATAGTCAGCGCCTTGCCTGCCTTGCCCTGGCGGGCCATCGGGTAGCCGTCAAAGCTGGACGCGACCGTTCCCGCGACCCCCGGCGCGTTCAGCAGAATGGACGAGGTCGATCCGCCGAATATCGCGCCATAATAGACGCCGGCCAACAGGATCAGCGCGGCGGATGGGTCGCCCATCGAAATGGCAACCGGGATCATGATCGCGATGATCGACATAGGCCCAAGCCCGGGCAACATGCCGATGAACGTGCCGATCAGGCACCCCGCGATGACCATCAGAAGGTTTTGGATTGAGAAGGCCGTTTGCAGACCGATCAGAAGTCCTTCGAGCATGTCAGCCTCCGAAAAAGCCCGGCAGGGGGCGCATGTAAATTCCAAGAACTTCCTGAACCAGATACCAAACCGATCCGGTTGCAACGAAGGCAACGGGCAGCATGACGTGCCACTTGCGTTCGCCCAGAATGAACGAGCCGATGATCAGAAAGCCCGATGTTGCAATCAGAAATCCAATAGGGCGCAGACAAAGGGCGTAGACGACCATCAGAACCAGCAGCGCAATGGCCTGACCCAGATGATATTCCCCAAGACGGCGGTAATCGATATCCGCCTCTTTCAACTCGCTTTTTTCAATACCCAGCAGGATGATTGCCGAGGCAACGATGCCCAGAACAGACAGCACTTTGGGAAAGGTGCTGGGCCAGATGGGGTTTCGTTGCATGAAAGGGGGCAGGCTGCCATCCATCGTAAACCAGGCGGCATAGCCGTACGTCAAACAGATGCCCAGCAATACGAGCGCAATCCAGCGATCCAGCGCCATGGTGTCCCCTCCCTTATGTTTTGTTGATGATGGCAGAGCGGTTCCCCGCTCTGCCAAAGGTGTCGTTAGAGGAAGCCCAGCTTCTTCATCAGGTCGCTGATCTGCTTTTCCTGATCTTCAAGGAAGGTCGAGAAATCATCGCCCGAGTTGTGGATGTTCACCCAGCCGTTGCGGGCGCGTACTTCTTCCCACTCGGGGGTGTCGTACATCTTGGCGATGGCGGCCTGATAGGCGGCCAGCTTGTCCTCGGGCAGTCCGGGGGCAGCAAAGAACCCACGCCAGTTCACGAAGGTAGTGTCGATCCCCTGTTCCATCATGGTCTGCGCATCAGGTGCGGCATCGACGCGTTCTTCTGCCGTTACACCGATGATCTTGACTTCTCCCGCGTTGGCAAGATCGACCGCTTCGGAAAAGCCGGTGGAAAGTGCCGCGATTTCGCCGGACAGCAACGCGGCCATGGCTTTACCACCCGCATCATACGGGATGTACTTGACGCCCAGCGCGTCCTTGCCTGCCGCTTCCATCACCATGGCTGCAACCAGATGGTCCATGCCACCCGGAACCGAGCCGCCACCGATCGCGGTGGCACCCGGATCGGCGTCATATGCGGCCAGCAGGTCTGCCATCGAATTGATCGGGCTGTCCTTGCCTACGACGATCGCGGCATAGTCACCAATGGTGCCCGATACCAGCGTCAAATCGCGGAAGTTATGCGGGAACACTCCGGTCAGTGAACGGATCACGATGGGGGTCGAGTTGACCATCAGCGTGCCGTGGTTGCTGTCGGCGTTTTCGATCAGGTATCCGATGGCCTTGCCACCACCACCGCCTGACATGTTTTCGTAGGACGCCGTGCCCACAAGCCCGGCGTTGGTCAGCGCCTCGCCCGTTCCGCGCGCGGTTCCGTCCCAGCCGCCGCCAGCGCCGCCGGGGATCAGAAAGTGAATGCTGTCGACCACTTGATCCTCGGCCAGGGCTGGCCCGGTCAAGCCCATTGCGGCCACAGCTGCGATCAGGGCGCGACGGCCCAGTTTAAGTGTTGTCATGATGTCCTCCCATTTGACAACTGGCCGCTCGGCGGCTCAGATTATGCCGAACTTAAACACATGAACCTGACATCAACCTGTCATGCGCAAAGATACTTACCGGGGCTCATGAAATTCCTTCTGGTCGAAGACAACATGGATCTGGCGAACGCCATCAGCTCGCGTATGCGGCTGGATGGTCATGTGGTTGATCATGCAGCGAAATTGGAAGATGCGACGGCCTATGCCGAGATCGAGGAATACGATCTGATCTTGCTGGATATCATGCTGCCAGATGGGGATGGCCGCGACTTTCTGGAACGTCATCGGGCCAGCGATCTGGATACGCCTGTCATTGTTCTGACGGCCCGCAGTCAGGTTTCGGATCGAATCGGCTCGCTTGATCTGGGCGCGGATGACTATGTCACCAAACCCTTTGACCATGCCGAGCTTGAGGCCCGCTGCCGCGCCGTATTGCGCCGAAAATCTGGCATCGCAAAAACCAGGATCGAGGTGGGTGGCATCGTATTCGACCCGGTGGCCGGGCATTTGACCGTGAAAGGTGAAACCATATCGCTGCGGAACCGCGAATTGCGGATGATGGAGTTGTTCGTCAACGCCCCCGGCCAGGTGTTTTCCAAACAGAAGCTGGCCGACCGGTTGTTTTCCTATGACGACAATGTTTCGGAAAACGCGATCGAGGTCTATGTCGGCCGACTGCGCAAGCATCTGGAAAAATCCGACCTGAAAATAACCACGCTGCGCGGTTTGGGCTACAGGTTGGACCATGGCGACTAGTCCAACAATTTCAGGGTCGCTGCGAAATCGCCTTGTGCTGACGTTGATCGGCGGGGCGGCGATTCTGGCCGTGTTATTGTTCTTTGCAGTGCGCAACTATGCGGTTCAGGTGGCGCAACAAGGACAGGACAACATCCTTGGCGCGTCGGTCGCGTCGATACTGGATGCCGCCGCGCTGCGGGATGGCCAGCTTGAGGTCGACATTCCCTATGCCGCGTTCTCGATGCTGACGACACCGGCGGATGACCGGGTTTTTTATGCGATCTTTCAGGATGGAGAGTTCATCTCGGGCTATGATGATTTGCGGCTTGCCGATGGGTCAGCGGATGGGAACTGGACCTTTCAGGCAGGCGAAGTGCGGGGTGAGCAGGTGCGTCAGGTCAGTGCCGGTCGCACGTTGGTTGGATTGGGTCGCCAAACCAAGATCGAGGTTGCGCTGGGTCAAACTCAGGACGCGCTGGCCGAGACATTGGATCAGATTTCGCGCAACGCGGCCTTGCTGGGGCTGGGATTTTTTCTGCTGACCGCCGCGTTATCGTTTTGGGTTACGTCTTCGACAATCGGTCAGCTTAATAAACTGACAAATTCGGTCACACGCAGGGGACCGCAGGATCTGAGTCCATTTCGCAAGCCGGTGCCAAAGGAAATGGCACCGCTGGTCACATCGCTCAATTCGCTGATGGGGCGCTTGGATCAGTCCCTGAGCCAATCCGAGGATTTCATCGCCGAAGCCGCCCATCGCGTGCGCACCCCGTTGGCAACTGTTCGTTCTTATGCCGAGGCCACGCTGCAACGGGTCGAACGGAAAGATAATCGCGAGGCCCTGCGCGCGATGGTGCGCGCCATCGACGAAAGCTCTCGTGCGGCGGGGCAGTTGCTGGATCATGCAATGATCACCTTTCGGGCTGACCACCTTGAACGCGAGGATATCGATCTGGTGGCGCTGACCCGCGATCTTGTGCAACGGCTGACGCCCATTGCGGAAATGAAAGACCTGTCGCTTTCGCTTACCGGAGATGGGTCCGTTCCTTATTCCGGCGATCCGATCCTGTTGCAGAATGCTGTGCGCAACCTGATCGACAACGCGCTGAAATACGCGCCACCGGACAGTATTGTTGAAATCCGCGTGATCAAGGAACCGAGCGCGCAGATTATGGTCAGCGATCAGGGTCCGGGCTTTCCGCCGGACGAAATTGAGATGCTGACCCGGCGCTTTGAGCGTGGCCAGAACTCTGCCGGAACGATTGGCTCTGGCCTTGGTTTGACCATCGCACAAGACGTGGCAACCGCGCATGGTGGTGCGCTTGTCCTGACGAACCAGCCAAAGGGCGGCGCATGCGTTATCTTATCGCTTTGATATTGGTCCTGATCCCGCTTTTGGGATCAGCGCAGGATTGGGAAGATCGGCGCATCTTTAACGACGGTGCCGAGGGCGCGCATCTTCGCATTCTTTCCAGCACGGACACAGTTTTGTTTGCTCCGCTGATAGACGCGTTTGTCGCGGAAAACCCCTTGATTAGTGTCGAATATCTTGTGTCTGGAACCGCCGATATCAACAATCGTGTCCGCGCAATGCCCGACGCATTCGACGTGGTGATTTCCAGCGCTATGGACTTGCAGCTTAAGCTTGCAAATGACGGTTATGCGCTGCCGCTAGACAATATGCCAGTTCCACCTTGGGCGCAGTGGCACGACAGTTTGTTCGCCTTTACGTCCGAGCCGGCCACGATTGTCATCAACCGAACCGCATTTGAGGGGCAGCCAATCCCGCAAACCCGTCAGAGCCTTATCGAAGCCCTGCGCGAGCGGCCAGATGCGTTTCGGGGCAAAGTTGGCACATATGACGTTCGGCAATCCGGTCTGGGCTATCTTTTTGCCACCCAGGACGCGCGTGCATCAGAAACCTATTGGCGTCTGATGGAGGTGATGGGCGGTCTGGATGTCAGGCTGTATTGCTGCTCGGGCGAGATGATCCGCGATCTGGCGGACGGGACCATTCTGGTCGCCTACAACGTGCTGGGCAGCTATGCTGCGGTTCAGACCGAAGGCAAGGATGCGCTTGAAGTCATCCTTCCGTCGGACTTTCAGACAACAATGATGCGAACAGCGATGGTGTCCCGTGCAACTCAGGCGCCCGAGGCGGCGGATCTGTTTGTTCGTTTTCTGATCACGGCCCAACCGCCATCCTTCGACGGGGTACCGCAGCTTCCGCTGCTTTCTGCCGATGACGCAGGCGACGAAACCGAGACGATTGGACTGAACCCTGCGCTGCTGACTTTCCTTGATGCATTGAAGCGCCAGAAATTTGTCTCGGCCTGGGAAAACGCGGTTATTCAATAGTGTTCCTCTGACAATTGTCCCGCACCATTCTGTTTGCTAGGCTCGCCCTCGCGTCGGGGAGGGCGCGCAAACCTAAATGCTTGACTACACTCATAACGGCTGGCTCGTGGCGGCCTCGTTGGCCGTGGCACTAATGGCCGGGTTTACGGGTCTGTACCTGACCCATGGTGCGTCCGAATTGGAACCACAGCGGCGCAAATTCGTCGTGGCGCTTGCTGCCGTCATTCTGGGTGGCGGTATCTGGTCTATGCATTTCGTGGCGATGCTGGGACTGCAACTTCCGATCCTGTTTTACTATGACGCGCTGATCACCCTGATCTCAGCCCTTGTGGCGATCCTGATGGTGGGGCTGGCGCTACTACTGCTGCACTTTCGACCGCGCACAATGCCCACCATTGTTGGCGCAGGCGTAATCGTAGGGCTGGGCATTGTTGTGATGCACTATGTCGGAATGGCCGGGATGGAGCTTTGCCGCCCAGTCTACAATGTCCTGGACGTGGCGATTTCGACATTGGCCTCGGTCGTCCTGTCCGTGCTGGCGATCTGGGTCGCCTATGACAATCGCACGCAGCGCAATATCCTGCTTGGCACTGTGTGTTTTGGCTTGGCCGTGTTTACCATGCATTTTGTCGCCACCGGGCTGACCGAATTCGCAGCAAGTGACAGTGCTGGTGGGGCAGGGCCAGTGCTTAGCAATCAGGTACTTGCCATGGGCGTCACGGTGTCAGTCTTTCTGATTTGCGGCGCGTTTCTTCTGACAGGGATAACATTCATCGGCCCGCAATCTGGCGATACCACGCCCGAGGCGGCTGAACCTGCACCGGAAACCACCACGCTGCGCGCCGGAATACCGTTCGAACGCGAGGGCCAGACCTTTTTTGCTGAACCCGCGCGGATTGCTGCGATCCGGGCCGAAGGTCACTATACGGTTTTGTATATGGGTGCCGAGAAACTTTTTTGTCCCTGGTCGATCACCGAAGCTGAAACGCGTTTGAAACCCGATGGTTTTCTGCGCGCGCATCGCAGCTATCTGGTGAACCCCAAACACGTCTCTGGGTTTGAGCGGCACAAGGACAATGGCACCTGCTATTTCGATGGCGTTGATGCACTTGCCAAGGTTCCCGTCAGTCGATCCCGCTTGACCGACATCCGCAGCGCGTTGGGTCTCTGATCGCAGCTCGTGCAGCCTATTCGCATTTGGTGAAACAGACTGCGCGCCCCGTTTCCGCTGGCTGGAACGCCCAAGTTCGGCGCTTTTTCCTGTCCGCAGGTCCCCCAAGGCATGACGCTCGGACCCAGGGAGGAAAAACATGATACCAGCCGGTTTTGAGTATCACAGGCCAGGCGATATCGCCTCGGCCATCGGCATTTTGCAGGAACACGGAGACGAGGCGCGCGTGATCGCAGGCGGGCACAGCCTGATCCCGATGATGAAACTGCGCATGGCCGAGATGGGTCACTTGGTTGACCTGCAGGCCATTGACGAACTCAAGGGCATCGAGGTTGGGTCCGACACAGTAACCCTCGGCGCGATGGTCACACAGCACGAGTTGATCACCCATGACGGTTTGGCCGCTGCGATCCCGCTGATCCGCGAGGCTGCATTGCAGATCGCAGACCCGCAGGTCCGGTATATGGGCACTGTTGGTGGCAACGTGGCCAATGGCGATCCGGGCAATGACATGCCGGGGCTGATGCAATGTCTGAACGCGACGTTTGACCTGTCTGGTCCCGATGGGTCACGCAGCGTCGCCGCGCGTGACTTTTACGAGGCCGCGTATTTCACCGCGCGCGAGGATGAGGAGATCCTGACCCGGATATCTATCCCGGTGCCGGGTTCCGGTGTTGGTCAGGCCTATGAAAAGCAAAAGCGCAAGATCGGGGACTATGCGACTGCCGCCGCTGCTGTGATGGTCGGCAATGGAACGGCATCGGTCGCGATGACCAATCTGGCTGACACACCGATTTGGTCTGAAGCCGCAAGCGCTGCGCTGGCTGATGGCGATGTGAATGGCTGCGTTGCCGCGATGCTGGATGCGATCGAACCGGTGGAAGACAACCGTGGCCCTGTCGAATTCAAGAAACATGTGGCGGGCGTCATGCTGCGCCGCGCCATCGACCGTGCGCTAAGTCGCGCGGGTTGAGGGGAGGAACCAATGTCAAAATTGCACGTCAAACTCACCGTGAACGGCAAAGAGGTCGAAGGTCTGGCCGAGCCGCGTACGTTGCTGATCCACTTCCTGCGGGAAGATCTGAAAATCACCGGCCCTCATATCGGATGCGAAACCAGTCATTGCGGCGCTTGCACCGTGGATATCGATGGCAAATCCGTCAAATCCTGCACCACCTTTGTGGCGCAGGTGAACGGGGCCGAAATCACCACCGTCGAAGGGCTGACCAATGACGACGGCAGCCTTGGTGTATTGCAGGAGATGTTTCGCGAACATCATGGGCTGCAATGTGGCTTCTGCACGCCGGGCATGATTACCCGCGCGCATCGTCTGTTGCAGGAAAACCCGAACCCGACCGAGGAAGAAATTCGTTTCGGAATGGCAGGCAACCTCTGCCGTTGCACCGGTTATCAGAACATCGTCAAGGCAATCTCGGCCTCAGCTGACATGCTGAATGCACAACAGCCCTCAAGTAGCGAAGCGGTAGGGCAAACCAAAGTGGAGGCTGCGGAATGAACGACCAGACACTAACCCCCGAAGAACGCGCCGCCAACCTCAAAGGCATGGGCAGCTCGCGCAAACGCGTCGAGGATGTGCGCTTTACCCAAGGCAAGGGCAATTATGTCGATGACATCAAGCTGGACGGGATGCTGTTCGGCGACTTTGTGCGCTCCCCCTATGCACATGCCCGCGTTGTCAGCGTGAACAAAGAGGCCGCTTTGGCGCTGCCCGGCGTGATTGCTGTTCTGACCGCTGAGGACCTGTCTCCTCTGGGTCTGCATTGGATGCCGACCTTGGCTGGTGACAAGCAGATGGTGCTGGCCGACGGCAAGGTTCTGTTCCAGGGCCAGGAAGTCGCCTTTATCGTGGCTGAAGACCGGTATATCGCGGCAGATGCCGTGGAACTGGTCGAGGTTGAATATGAAGAGCTACCGGTTCTCACCGACCCGTTCGAAGCGCTGAAATCCGATGTGGTCCTGCGCGAAGACCTTGAAGGCCAGACCGAAGGTGCGCACGGCCCTCGCAAGCATCACAACCACATCTTCACCTGGGAACAGGGTGATAAGGACGCGACCGAGGCCATTCTGGCTGAGGCCGACGTGGTGGCGGAAGAGATGGTGTACTACCACCGCACCCATCCCTGCCCGCTGGAAACTTGCGGGTCCGTTGCCAGCATGGACAAGGTGACGGGCAAGCTGACGCTATACGGAACGTTTCAGGCTCCGCACGCGATCCGGACGGTTGTTTCACTGATCTCTGGCATCGCCGAGCACAATATACGCGTGATCAGCCCCGATATCGGTGGTGGCTTTGGTAACAAAGTTGGGGCCTATGCGGGCTATGTCTGCTCGGTCGTGGCCTCCATCGTGACCGGCAAGCCGGTGAAATGGGTCGAGGACCGGATGGAGAACCTGATGTCCACAGCCTTTGCTCGCGACTACTGGATGCAGGGCAAGATTGCCGCCACCAAAAACGGCAAGATCACTGGCCTGTGGTGTCATACCACTGCTGACCATGGCGGCTTTGACGCCTGCGCCGACCCGACCAAGTTCCCGGCGGGGTTCATGAACATCTGCACGGGGTCCTATGACATCCCGACCGCCTATCTGGCGGTGGATGGTGTCTATACCAACAAGGCTCCGGGTGGGGTGGCTTATCGCTGTTCCTTCCGCGTGACCGAGGCGGCCTATTTTATCGAACGTATGATCGAGGTTCTGGCCATCAAGTTGAACATGGACGCGGCCGAGCTGCGCCGGATCAACTTCATCAAGGCCGATCAGTTTCCGTATCAGTCGGCACTGGGCTGGGAATATGACTCGGGCGATTATCACACCGCCTGGGACAAAGCGCTGAAGGCTGTCGACTACAAAGGTCTGCGGGCCGAACAGGCGCAGCGGGTCGAGGACTTCAAAGCCGGTAAAACCCGCAAGCTAATTGGCATTGGTCTGACGCATTTCACGGAAATCGTGGGCGCCGGGCCGGTGAAGAACTGTGATATCCTCGGGCTAGGGATGTTCGACAGCTGCGAAATCCGCATCCACCCGACGGGGTCCGCCATCGCACGGCTGGGGACGATTTCTCAGGGTCAGGGGCATGCCACGACCTTTGCCCAGATCATCGCCAGCGAGATCGGCCTGCCCGCCGATGACATCACGCTGGAGGAAGGCGATACCGACACCGCGCCTTATGGTCTGGGCACCTACGGGTCCCGGTCCACGCCTGTAGCCGGTGCAGCAACGGCGATGGCAGCCCGCAAAATCCGCGCCAAGGCGCAGATGATCGCGGCTTACCTGCTTGAGGTCCATGACGACGATGTCGAATGGGATGTGGATCGCTTTGCCGTCAAAGGCGCGCCTGAGCGGTTCAAAACGATGAAGGAAATCGCCTTTGCCGCTTACAATCAGGCGATCCCGGGCTTGGAACCGGGCCTTGAGGCCGTCAGCTATTATGACCCGCCGAATATGACCTACCCGTTCGGGGCCTATATTTGCGTCATGGAGATCGACGTGGACACCGGCGAATGGGACGTTCGGAAGTTCTATGCGCTGGATGATTGCGGCACCCGGATCAACCCGATGATCATCGACGGGCAGGTCCATGGGGGCGTGACCGAAGCGTTGGCCATCGCGATGGGGCAGGAAATTGCCTATGACGAGATGGGCAATGTGAAGACCGGTACGTTGATGGATTTCTTCCTGCCGACCGCGTGGGAGACGCCGAACTATATCACCGACTATACTGTGACGCCGTCTCCGCATCATCCAATTGGTGCGAAGGGTGTCGGTGAAAGCCCGAATGTGGGTGGCGTGCCGTGCTTTTCGAATGCGGTGCATGATGCGTTCCGGCCGTTTGGGTTGGTTCAGAGCCATATGCCGCATGACCACTGGCGGATCTGGAAGATCGCCAACGGGTTGGGGATGCATGGGTGATTGGGGTCGGACCGGCTTGGGCCGGTCCGACCAAGTGGAGGGGGCCAGCCCCCTCTACACCTCCCCCGGGATATTTTTGGACAGATGAAGAATGGAGCCTGG
>NZ_JBQFPE010000015.1:0-123287 GCF_056534225.1 Ruegeria sp. E1
AAATCCGCCGCATAATCAATCCAACCAGATGCGCCAGATCCTCTCTTAGCTCAGGCCGACATCTGTCCCAAAATCCCTGACGACGGACAGCGATACGTGTATGGTCATGAAACTGACTCCGGTTTAGGGATTAGATAGACAGTTGAAGATCGGGGCCGGTCGGGCAGCGGTCAGGGCTTTCACCTGGCTTCAAGGGTCTCGCTTGCCCGGTTGTTTGCCATGCGATTGGAAACGGCACACCGACCAATTTGCTGGTATCTGCATCGACACGAAACTTCGCACGGCGCAACGCGGTGGCCGCGCGGCGGTTCAATTGACAACCGCCAAGCAGCGAAGCCCAGGGGCGCTGTACGATATCCTGCACACGCGAATTCCAGAGCGTTGGCGCGCTGACATGCTCGCAAAACAGTACCTCGCCATCTGGGCGCAGCACGCGCCGGACCTCGCTCAACACCGCTGATACATCCTGAACCGTACAGAGCGTATATGTCAGCACCACCGTATCGATACAGCTATCTGCAAGTGGGATGTCCTCGCCAAAGCCCTGCACAAATTCGACGGAGATTTTTGAACGATCAGCCAGTTTCCGTGCCATGTTGAGGCTGCTTTGGCAGGGGTCCAACCCTATGAGTTTGGTGACGCGATCCGCATCATAGAGCGGAATGTTCAGCCCCGTGCCGATGCCCAGATCCAGAACGACGCCCTGCGCCTTGGGAACGATGCGTTTGCGTTGCCCTTCAAAGGCGCGCCCGCCACAGCCGCAATCGACAATTCGAGGAAGGATATGTTTATTATAAAAAGACATGGTTTTGCTCTCTGCTAAGTGAAGATGCAGAAACCATGTCTGGGATTGACGTTATGCACTTGTTGGAGTTCTGGAGAAGTAATGAAGAAATGCTGGATATTCAGGCCTCTTGAACGCTCTGCGGCGGGCTGTCGCACCGATGTCTGAAGTTGAGAACCCGTGATCTATACCTTTTCAAACTGCGTTCTGGATCTCGACCGCCGCACTTTGGAACGCGATGGGATTGCGCAGCATATCGAACCTCAGGTCTTTGATCTTTTGGTTCTTTTGGTTCAGGCCGAAAGTCGGACCGTTACCAAAGACGAGATCGTCGCGCAGATCTGGGGTGGGCGCGCGATTTCGGACGATGCGATTACAAGTCGTATCAAGAGCGCACGAAAGGCTATCGGTGACGATGGCCGTGCGCAGCGATTTATTCGTACGCTACCGAAGATCGGTTATCGCTTTGACGGGCAGATGGAGTCACCCTTCGATAATCCTCAAATGCCCTCACCGATTGCGGCGGCCGCCCCCGTTGAAGCACTGCCGACTGAGGCGAGCGCGCCTGAGATTGGCTACATAACGGATAGAAAAGGCCGCTCTATCGGATTTGCGGTTCACGGCGATGGCCCGCTGGTCATAATCCCGCCGTTTTGGGTTACCGCATCTGATCTGTGGCATGATTATCCGGATATTCAGGCGTTTTTTCTGACGCTGGGCAAAGGGTTGCGCATATTGCGTTATGACCGGCCAGGCTCGGGCCTCAGTCGCAATGCACACCCAAACGTGACACTGGAGGATGAGGTCACGCTGCTTGAGGATATGATTGCAGCGCTTGGAACTGATCGTTTTTCGTTTCTGGCGATCTCGGCGGCAGGGCCTGTGGCCATCCGATACGCGGTTGCGCACCCGGCACGGGTCGATCGCATTTGTTTCTATGGCGCGTATGGCTCGGGCAAGGATTTGGCACCCGCGGGATCGCAAGCCATGCTGCTGGCGCTGATCCGGCAACATTGGGGCGTCGGATCGCGCGCCCTTTCGGATATCTTCGTACCCTCGGCGGATGCTGACGACAGACGTCGTTTTGCAGCCCAGCAACGCGTGGCCGCGGACCCGGAACAGGCGGCTTCCATGCTCGAACTGAGTTGGCAGATTGATGCCAAACTTGATGCGCCCAAAGTCGATGTCCCGACTCTTGTACTGCATCGTCAAGAGGATCGTGCCGTTCCAATTGAACACGGGCAATGGTTGGCACGCTCGATCCCGGGTGCGCGGCTGCAGTTACTGCCCGGAGATGCACATGCACCTTGGTTCGGACCGCTGGATATTGCAATGCAGGCCAATACATTTTTGCTTGAGTAGCTATTCGTGTTCTGACTCGGCCCTTTCCGGACGTTGACCGCCACTCGAAGTGCTGCAACGTAGAGTCCTTCAAAATCATATTTGACTCTGTTGCCTGCTCTTTCTGCTCAAACAGGCGCGACGGGCTATTAGCGGACCACGGAAACATCTCTTTTCCGTTGCGCATCCCTGACAAGAGCAGCAAGCCGATAGAAGCCGTGTGCCATTTTTGTGTAGGGCGTAAGAAGGAAAAACGTAAGGACCGATCCGAGATGGATGGCCAGCAGTGCGGGCATCACAGGCGTTGAACCGAGGGCGTAAAGAATCAAACCGCTGAGCCCCACAAATCCGAGCAAAAGGATAAATCCGATATCCGCGCCCCAAGCCGACGGATCGCCGAGGTCTCGGTCTGACTTTAGCTTGAGCACAGCCATCGCACCACATCCCACCGTCAGCAGCAGCCCCCCGGAAATTCCGAACAATTTGGGCAACGACCAGAACCCGTAGGGCGCGTGCATTCCGAAGACATAATGCATGACCGTCGCCACCGAAGTCGATGCAAAGCACAGCAGAAAGCCGTACATAATGGCGTGGTGGATGTGGCGTCGGCCCTGACTGAAACGGTCTTCGTCCTCGAAGTTACAGCCCTCGCCATGGCCTGCGGCCAGATCCTGCATCTTGCCCGCGTGTTTGAACGCCGCCACCAAATCAGACATCTGGATCGGTTTGCCATCAACAATGGTCCAATAGCACCGAAGGCTGATAGCTATGCTGAACAGAGGCAGCAGGAACGCGGGCGCGAAGATCGCAACCATCGCATTGTGGGACAGAACGGCGTGGAAGCCCTCGCCTCCGCTCGATCCGATAGCACGAATTGCCCAGAACAGCAGAGCAAACCCGATCACAAGCGCCAGCATTAATGCCCCGCCATGAGTGTGAAACCGGCGTGCCAGCGGCTGCGGCCAGGCGAGGCCTTCCCAACTGTCGCGCCGCACCTCGGCCAGTGCTTTGGGCAGATTCAGGTCGAACTCATGCGGTGCTGTGTACTGGCAGGCATAGTAGCAGCCCCTGCAGTTGTGACACAAATTGGCCAGCTGCGTGATATTCCCGTCCGAAAACGCGCGTTCCGCGTGCAGCGACGGAAAGACCGAGCAATAGCCCTCGCAATAGCGGCAGGCGTTGCAGATCTCGGCCTGACGGCGGGCTTCCTGGATCAGATCAGTTTGCATAGGCGGCGGCCTCACGTCCTGCGATGCGTCCAAATACGGTCCCTATGGTCATGCCGAACCCGGCCAGATAACCCTGCCCGAGGATCGACCCGGCCATGGTCTCGCCAGCGGCCCAAAGGTTCTTGATTTTTCCCTTGGGGGTCGAACATTGCGCCGTGTCATCCACCTTGAGCCCCAAATAGGTGAAGGTCACGCCGGTGCGCAGCGAGTAGCCATAAAACGGCGGCTCGGTGATTGGGCGGGCCCAGTTGGTCTTGAGCGGGGTCAGACCCGAGGTCGCGACCCCATCCAGTTCGGTCGGGTGAAATCCGCTGGTGTCGCCGCAGGCCGCGTTGAACTCTGCGACCGTCGCGGCCAGCTTGTCGGCCGGCAGGTCCATCATCCCGGCCAGCTCTTCCAACGTATCCGCCTTTAGCGGAGGGAACACCGAGGGCATGAACAGGTTCAGCGACTTGGCGTCGATGATGACATAACCCACCTGATCCGGCTGGGCTGCCACCAGACGCCCCCAGATCGCATAGCGTTTCGGCCAGACATCCTCGCCCTCGTCATAGAACCGCTCGGCATCTTTGTTCACGACGATGGAAAACGGCACACAGTCCAGTCGGGTGACGATACCACCATCAAACTTCGGCGCGCGCCCGTCGATGGCGACCGCGTGGCATTGGGTCGGATCGCCGACGCTCTCGACCCCTTGGTCCAACAGATCAGCCAGCACCACGCCGCGATTATACGGCGTGCCCCGGATCAGGAAATTCTTTGCAGGTTCGCCCCAGGCGCGGGTCAGCCAATCCGTATCCGCCTGAAACCCACCGGAGGCAACGATGACCGCCTTGGGCGCGATGCGATGAGACTGACCTTTGTAGGTGTAATCGACCCACTCGATCTGGTCGCCGTTCAGTTCCAGATGCGTGACCGCCGCTTCATACAGCACATCTACACCCAGCCCCGCCGCCGTCCGGTAATAGGCATTCACCAGAGATTTGCCGCCCCCCATGAAAAACGCATTGGTCCGGGCCAATGACAATGTGCCGGAAAGCGAGGGCTGAAACCGGACCCCGTGCTCTTCCATCCATGGCAGGCACTCTTCGGAGCTACGGATTGCGAGGCAGGCAAGATGTTCGTCGGTTTTGCCGCCAGTGACTTTCAGCAGATCCGAGAGGTATTCGTATTCGCTATACGTCTCGACGAGTGGGCCCAACGGGCCGGAATGCATGCAACGAAAATTACGGGTGTGACGGGAGTTTCCGCCTCGATAAGGTTTTGGCGCCGTTTCGAGGATCAAAACGCGCGCACCGGCCTCAGCGGCAGTTATCGCGGCGCAAAGGGCCGCATTGCCGCCACCGATCACAGCAATATCGTAAGCTTTCGAATGGGTGGCCATATGTTTCTGCCTATTGGGTTTGATCAGTCGTGCGGTCGCGGTCCTGCAACGCTCGGATGCGCGTCCGCTGCGCAGCCTGAATATGCGCGCGCATCTCTGTTTCGGCCGCTGCGCCATCGCGGGCCTTCAAAGCCGCCATGATGCGGCGATGTTCGGACACTGCGGCCTCGGCCCGGTCGCTATCCAGCAATTGAGACGGTCCGAGGATCAACAGCGCTTTTTGCAAGGAGAGAATGGATTTTGTCAGAAACCGGTTCTTGGCCGAATCCAGCAACGTCGCGTGAAAAATCCGGTTGATCCGCGCCGCGTCCGGGCCCGTGCCTGCCTCTGCCAGCCGGTCATTCAGAACCTCAAGCTCATCCAACTCGACATCAGAGGCCGCGCGGGCTGCCAGACGGGCCGCTGTCCCTTCAAGCACCGCGCGCATCTCGTAGAGTTCCATGACCTCGGCGTAATCCAGACTGCGCACGGTGGCACCTTGCCGAGGCACATGCGTGACCAACCCGTCGGCCTCCAACTGCCGGATCGCCTCGCGCACCGGGGTACGGCTGACGCCCAACCGCTCAGACAGCTCAATCTCGCGCAGGCGGTCGCCGGGCAGAAGAGTGCCCTCGCGAATCTCATCCAGCAGCCGCTGATATGCTGAATTGCCTTGCGGGCCAGGCTGTAACGGGTCGTCTTGGATCGTCATCGAGCGCTCACGTGTTTTCTTGCGTCCACCTGTATACAAGTGGATACATAGTAGGTCAATCGCATCGAAAATGGCCCTTTGTCCACTCAGATCAACGCATCCCTAAATTGAAAAAGCGGGTTGTATCCTTCAGCCTTGCAATGCTGGGTACCGGGGTCTTTCTTGGCGCTCAACCTGCCGCTGCCTTTCTTTGTTCGCCCCGATGAGTGCCTGTCTGATTGCGGTACTTGCCCACGCGCCGATGGATGGCTTTGGACAGGTTTCGGTTGCCGTCCACACCATTCCGGGCGTGGCGGTAGGGGCATCGAGCACACCTGGCTTATTTGTTGTGCCGCTAATGATGGCCCCATCGTTGGCGTTGATCCCGCTCTAAAACTTGCTGATAGCACTGGTCGGGACACCCTTCTTTCGCAAACTCTGGGGCGTTGACAGCACAACAGCCTTCTACGCAACCGTGCCCGGCGGATTGTTGGATATGACTACCCTCGGCCCGAAACCGGGGCAAACCCGCGTAAGCTCTCCCTGATCCACGGCCTTCACATGCTAAACATCGGCGCACCCATCGCCGCAAATCTTATTCTGCGCTGGTCCAGATCTCGGGATTAATCATGTGGATCGGAGCGCCTTCGGCATAGGCGTTCACCTGATCGAATATATCCGCGAATTGCAGGTCAAACTCGTCCTCGGTGACAAAGCCGATATGTGGGGTCGCGATCAGGTTGGGATGTGACAATAGCGGGTCGGTCGGATCAATCAGTGGCTCGGAATCGAATACATCGGTCGCCGCTTTGCCGGGGCGACCGATGTTCAGCGCCTCCAGCAAAGCACCCGGAGCGATCAGACCAGCCCGCGAGGTGTTCACAAACAGCGCCCCCGGCTGCATCTGTGCGAAGTCCGATGCGGCAATGATCCCGCGCGTGTTTGGTTTCAGACGAACATGGACTGAGACGACATCGCTGTCGGCAAAGAACGCCTCACGGTTGGGCGCGACCTGCACCCCATTCGCCTGCGCGCGGGCGCGGCCTTCGTCCGAGGACCACCAGACCACATTCATCCCGAATGCCTCGGCATATCGCGCGACCGCACGAGCAATCCGACCATAGCCATAGAGCCCTAATTGACGGCCACGCAGCGTTTTGCCTACGCCAGCCTGCCAGTGCCCCGCTTTGACCGAAGCCATCTGCCCTGGCAAATCCCGCATTCCGGCCATGATCAGTGCCCAAGTGAGTTCAGCTGCGGCATAAGAGGGTGTGCCACTATGCATATTCGAACACAGCATCACGCCTTGATCTGTGCAGGCCTGAACATCGACATGTGGATACACGCTGCGCTGGCTAATCAGCTTCAAGATCGGTAATTTCTCCAGCAGGGCGCGCGTGACTTTGGTACGTTCGCGGAACAGGACAAGCACCTCTGCGTCCTGCAACCGCTCGGCCAGAACGTCAGTGTCTTCGATATGATCTGTCCATACTGTCACTTCATGACCCGTGAGTTTTTCAAAGCAAGGCAGGCCGCGCAGCGTGTCGAACCAGTCATCCAGAATATGCACGTTCATCGGCTTTCAACACCCTGCACTATGGTCAGCTTTCTTGGGGTTGGCACAAAATGTGGTGCATCGAGGGCGGCCAGCGCGTTTCGGACGCGTTCGATTTGGTCCAGCAGATGGTTGAACTGCTCATCGCACCCGGCGATCGGTGTCGGGTATTCTGCCATATTCCATCGCAAGGCCGCTCGCGCCAACTTAAGTTCCTGACGCGCGATATCGAGGCATTCCGAGTAGTTGTCCATCGTGTACTCCCAATTTGTATACCATAGTATACTTATAGGATAACACCTGATCAACTCCCGTTCCAAACAGATTTAGGCACATAAACATGCCCATCCGCCAGCTTTCGCGCGGTCCGCACCAAGCCCGCCGTGTTCACTGTGAACCCGCCGGTGGTGGAAAAATCCACCAACACGTCGATCTTACCCGAGGCGTGTTCCAACACGACCTCGGCCGGGCTTGTCGCCGGGCGATCCAGCAAGCCATCCGCAACGGTCCCGGGAGTCAAAGCGCAAGACGCCATGCATTGTGCGCCGGTGACGGCCATCGTCGGATGTGTCTGCCACGGCATGAAATACCGCACCGCAAGGGTTCCACCCTCTCTGGCGGGTGCGACAAGGCCGAATTTGGGGGTCACAGACTTGGACACATCCCCCATGCCCATCCGGTTTCCAGCTTCGATCCGCACCGCCTCCATCCGGTCAAAAAAGGTGCGATTGGCGTCCAGATCCTCGGCGCTTTCATAGCCCGTCAACCCAAAGTCGGCCGCACGGGCAATGGCCATTGGCATGGCGACATCCATACAGGTTAGTTCGATCCCCTGAAATGTATCGCGCAAGGCCCCGGTAGGCAGAAAGGCCCCAGTCGAAGACCCGACCACGCCCATGAAACTCAGCTGAACAGGCGATGAATGGCCCGGAACACCTGCGATTTCCGCGTCGCCGTCATAGGTCAACTTGCCGCCGGGCGTATGCACCCTGGCCACGACCCGGGCCTCCGTATTGACGGCCCGAATGCGAATTTCGGTCTCGTCCCCCTGCGGTGTGGTCAAGCCCATTTCGATGGCGGCAGGGGCAACGCCGGACAAGATATTGCCGCAAGTCGGTTTGAAATCGACCAGCTTTTCGTCGACCGAAACCTGCGCAAAGAAGTAGTCGATATCGGCCCAGTCATCCTCGCTGACCGACAGCATCGCGACCTTGGTCGTGACCGCCGCGCCGCCGCCGATGCCATCGATGTTCAGCGACTGCCCGGCCCCAAGGGCCGCGATCAGCACCTCGGCCAGCGTGTCCAGGTCCTGAGGCAGATCCGAGCGGCGAAAATACGGACCTTTCGACGTGCCGCCGCGCATGAAGATGTACGGGATTGCGGTTTGTGTCATCTGGGATCCCTCACTTCAACGGCCAGGGCAGGCTGACCATGTCTTGCAACAGACCCGGCGGGAAATCGCGGTTCAGCGCGCCCGCCATCAGGCACATGAACCCGATGCCGCAGGCTGTCAGGATCAGCGTCATCTGCCAGCTTGCCCCGGCCCGGATCCGGAAAAACGCGATCAGGAACCCCAGCAAAGCAAGGATGAAGCCCACCACCCAGGTTGCGGCGATCAGACTGGCGAACCACGCCAAAGTTGACCACAGACCATGGGGTGCGCTGGCATCTTCTCCGGCGATTTCCTTGTCGGCAAAGATCGCATCGCCTTCGGGTCGTCGCATCATCTGGATGAGCAGGATCACGCAACAGAAAAGCGAGACGCTGCCGATCACCAGCGGGATGATCTTGTCGGTCATGTTGTAGTCAGGGATCATGTTGGCGTTGACCAAGGCGACGATCAGATAGGCCATGATCACCAGCAGAAAGACCAACGGCGCACGTTTGGTTCCGGCCTGAACGTCCCCCTCGGACATGATCATTTTGGCCTGACGGATGCCCAGAATAACCGAGACCACCGTGACCACGATCAGGACAATCACGATTGGGCTGAAAACATACTCCATGCCTTCGCCAAAGCTCTTGCGGAAGCGGAATGAGGCGATCTGGAACGCCTGGTTGGTGAATTTCTCGACAGGATTCGATAGAACGAAACCGATCAGGAAGGCCGGGCGCGACCAGTCGAAACGGCGCAGGAAGATGCCGATCAGGCCGATCACGAACAAGGCCAGCAGGTCTTCGAAGTTCTGACCGGACTGGAAGGCCGCAAAGCTGATCAGCATGAACAGGAACGGCGCCAGATAGGTAAAGCGGATCGTCGTCAGCTTGGCGATCCCGCCCGAGGCTGCGATGCACAGGATGGTGCCGACCACGTTGGCAAGCGCCAGCAGCCACACAATCGAATAAGTGATGTCGAGATTGTCCTTGAGCATGCTCGGGCCGACCTCGATATCACCCGACCCCAACAGCGCCACCGCGCCGATGAAGATCGCCATTGAGCCGGAGCCAGGAATACCGAACAGCAGGGTCGGCACCAAACCACCACCCTCTTTGGCATTGTTTGAGCTTTCCGGGCCGATGACACCACGCACTTCGCCTTTGCCGAAGTTGCTCTTGTCCTTCGTGGATTGAACCGAATGACCATAGGCGATCCAGTCGACCACCGAGCCTCCGAGCCCAGGAATGACGCCGACAACCACACCGATGATCGAACAGCGGACCGACAGCCAGATATTGGCGAACCAATCCTTGACACCGTCCAGCCAACCGGCCCCCAGAGATGCCCCTTTGGCGATCGAACGATCTTGCCGCAGCAGTGAGACGATCTCGGGAACGGCGAAGATACCCAACCCCACGATGACCAATTTCAGGCCATCAGTGAGATAGGGAATATCATAGGTCGCCATGCGCAGCGAACCGCCTGCATCGGCCTCACCAATTGTGCCGACCATCAGGCCCAGACCGGCGGCGGCGACGCCTTTCAGTGGGATGCGTCCTGCCAAAATGGCAACCATCGACAGGCCCAGAATGGTGATCATCAGCATCTCGGGCAGACCGAAGGCCAATACGATGGGGCGCGCGATAAGTATGAACATAGTCAGGAAGGTTGCGCCGACGAGCCCACCGAACAGGGACGAGGAGAAGGCTGCTGACAAGGCCCGCGCAGCCTCGCCCTTTTTCGCCATGGGGAAGCCGTCCAGCACGGTGGCCTGCGAGGCCGAACTGCCGGGGATACCCATCAGGACGGAGGCGAACGTGTCCGAGGTCGGCACCACCGCGACCATCCCGATCATCAGTGCCAGACCCAGGATCGGGTCCATACCGAACATGAAAGGCAAAAGCAGCGACAGGCCGGCGATACCTCCAAGCCCCGGGAAAACACCTACAGCCAGCCCCATAACGACGCCGAGCACAAGATAACCCAGCACGATAGGTTGCAGGATCAAACCCCACGCATCACCAAGCGCAGGTAGAGCGGTGGCGAAAACCTCCATAGCGGCCGCCTTTCATAAACTGTTTTGTATGTAGAGAAACGCGCGCCCTTCGTTGGGCGCGCGACGACGTGTCAGCTTAGTTCAGCTCGACGCCGTAGGCCTCTTTCAGCCAGTTCAGGACGTATTGCTTGGCGTTGTCGTCCACATTGGTCGCCGTCTGCAGAGCAGACTTCGAGCCTTCGCCGACAAACACAGGATATTTACCAACGCGCTTGGACGAAATGTCCGCAAAATCACCACGCTCGGTCACAGCTTGGAACGCTGCGGTGTATGCGTCCACCACTTCCTGTGGTGTGTCTCCGGGCAAGAACGCCAGTTTCTGAACAGGGAAGCCCGCCACGAAGAAGGCTTTCCAGGCATCCCAAGCCTCACCACTGGTTTCGCAACCATCGGTGGCCTCGCAAACCTCTTTGAAAGTTGGAATGTCCGGGAAGGTCGGATCGCGCACGATGTTGCCATCTGCGTCCAACGCGCCCCATGTCATCATCGGTACGGCCTGACCGGCTTCGACTAGCGGGGCAGAACCGCCCAGATAGCCCGAGGACGTCTGGTAATCGATATTGGCTTCACCACGTTCGAACATCAGACGACCATCACCACGGCCCTTGATGCCAAAGACCGGCTCAACATTCATACCCAGCATCTGCCAGGCCAGCAGGGGAACAAGGTCCAAACGGGTCGCGCCCTGCGAGCCGTAGATGAAATTGGTGTCCTTCAGCGCATTGGCAGAGCCGTCGAACTTGGCCCCGTCTTCGGCATTCAAATAGGCGACCCCGCCGGTCCCGGACGCCATGACCGGGATCCATTCATTGTATTCATAACGGACGCGCGGATCGCTCAGCAGATAAGGAAACTGGGTTGAGCCCGAGGTGCCAAACAGCAGCGTTCCATCGTCATGGCTTTGTTCCTGGAACCAGTTCGCGCCTTTGGTCGAACCAGCGCCCGGCATGAACTTGACCACAACTGTGGGCTGGCCCGGCAGAGCCTCGGACAGAAGCGGTGCAAAAAAGTTGGCCCATTTGGCGGACCCGCCCGTTTCCGAGAACGGAATGACCCATTCGATGGTCTTGCCCGAGAAATCGACCTCGGCAGCGGCGGGTGCGGCGAGTCCGGCGGCGGCGATCAGCCCCACGACGGCGCGACGGGTGAAGTTGGAAATGGCCATTGGTTCCTCCCTGTTGACCAGACAAACACGTCAGCGCGCTCTGCACCACCGTGATTGCAAATAGAACTGCGGGGTTGATTCCCCCTCCCATCTGGCAATCATGGAGCGCCAACCTTGCGCGAAACTTGCAGGAGCCCCAATGCGGATCGTCATCGTCGAAGATAACGAGACCCTCGCCAACGCCATCGCCTATCGTCTGCGGGATCGGGGTCATGCCGCTGACGTACTGACAGATGGTAGCGCGGCCGATCTATATCTGGAACAAGAAGGCGCGGATCTGATCGTTCTGGACATCAACCTGCCGGGTCGGTCAGGTCTTGAGATCCTGCGGTCCCTTCGTAGCCGGGGTGACAGCGCGCCTGTCATCCTGCTGACCGCACGCACCGAAACCAGCGACCGTGTTTCGGGTCTTGATATGGGCGCCGACGATTACCTTGTGAAGCCCTTCGAGATGGATGAGCTTGAGGCTCGCATCCGCGCGCTTTCCCGTCGCAAACAACTGGATTATGGCGCGCGAGAGACCATCGGAGACCTGGAATTCGACCGCACCGCCCGACAGGTCAGCGCTAGGGGCCAAGTTCTCGATGTGCCGCGTCGGGAAATGGCTGTGCTTGAATGCCTGCTGGAACGGCGGGGCAGGATCGTCCCCAAAAGTCAGTTGACCGACTACGTCTACGGCGTGGGCGCCGATGTTGACGATTCAGCCGTCGAGCCGCATGTGTCACGACTGCGCAAGCGCCTTCAGAATTTTGGCATCCGGATCAAGACGGCCCGTGGCCTTGGATATCTGCTTGAGGTAGAAAAGTGATCCGGCACGGCTCTCTCAGGCTTAGGCTTTTCGTACTGATCCTGACGCCATTGGTGCTGCTTGCAATCCTGCTTGGATACTGGCGCTACACGGTGGCTCAGCAAACGGCGCAGGAGCTTTTTGATGACAGCCTGTTGTCCGCTGGTCTTGCCATTTCACGCGATGTGGCGGTGTCAGAAGGCGATGCCCTGTCGCTCACCACACGCAGCTTGATCCGCGACGCGTCAGGCGGAGAGATTTTTTATCACGTGACCGGACCCGGTGGCATCTACGTCACAGGTTATGCATATCCGCCGGCCGCTGCAAACCCGTCTGAACAGGACGCGTACCAGCCGAGGTTTTTCGAAGCGATCTATCGGGATGAGCCGGTGCGCGTACTGAAAATGACTGAGCGGGTCACGCTGGATAACCTGGTGGGCGATGCGACAGTAACAGCTTGGCAACGCGTTGCCGACCGCAACGCTTTTGCCAACGAGTTGTCAATCCGCGCCGCGATCCTGATGGGTATCCTGCTGGCCACGCTTGCTTTTGTTGTCTGGTTCGGGGTCGCACGCGGGTTGCGGCCCTTGTTGGATTTGCAGGATGCGATCGACCTACGCTCACCGGACGACCTGAGCGAAATCAAACGCCCGGTCCCGGTCGAGGTTCATGGCATTGTTCAGACCTTGAACCGGCTGTTTGGACAGGTCGAGCACAGCATCAACGCCCATCAGGTGTTTATCTCGGAAGCCGCCCATCAATTGCGAAATCCGGCGGCTGCGGTTCAGTCTATGGCTGAGGCATTGCGCGACGCAAAAACAGATGAGGACAAGGATAAACGGATTATCGAACTGGTGGCAGCGGCAAAGAATTCGGCTACAGTGGCGGAACAGCTATTGTCACTGGAACGACTGCGGCAACCTACGCATCAGGATCAGATGGACAAGATCGATTTCCGTGCGGTTGTGGAAGAGGCCTGCGCGGACATAGGCGTACAGATCCTCGCAAAGGGGATTGAGTTTGATGTTACGATGCCGGACTCGTCAATTGCGGTTTCAGGAGATCAGGTTTTTCTAACTGAGGCCATCAAAAACCTGCTGGACAACGCAGTTAAGCACGGTGGGACTAAGTTGAGCCAAATTTCAGTCGCACTGCGCTCTGATGGCGAGAACGTAAAACTTACAGTATCCGATGACGGGACCGGCCTTTCACCCGACCAAAGCGAAGCCGTTTTCAGTCGATTTTCGCAGCTGGAATATTCCGAAGGTAGCGGTTTAGGATTGTCGATTGTCTCAGCTGTAGCGAAGCGCCACGGAGGAGTGGCCGCGATCAACCAAGTCGAAAAAGGAGCAAGCATTACGCTTCAGCTTCCCATAGCCCTGTAGTTTGTTTCCAATTCTACTCGGAACCCGAAACCTTTCACAATCAAAGCTAGTTTTGCGATTGCAGCGAAAGTCGGCTTCCCGCCGATTCTGTGGGAAAACAACTTGTTTTTGGCGCAGAAAGTGGGCGTGTGAATGCGACGCGAGCACCATTCGGGTCAGGCTTTGCGCGTTTGCTGCGGTGCGGGAAAGATCTTTGCTAATTTGCGGAGGTTCTGGGCGGTGGCGGCGAGGAGGAATTCGTCACTGGCACCACATGGTCCGCGCAATCGGAGGCGGCCAAGACCAAGAATGCGTTTGAGATGAGCGAAGAGCATCTCGACCTTCTTCCTGAGTTTCATCGAGAGGTTGTATTGCTTGGTCTTGGCGATGTCGCGTGCGACCTGACGGGCGTCTTCGTGCTCCTCACGGGTGATCTTCCGCGCATCGGCGTTCGGAGAGTATTTTGGCTTTGGATGGGTAAATCTGACAGACGTCTTTCAAGGCGCGATAACGCGCCGTGCCCTTGCCAGTCGGTCCTCCGTTCGGGTCTGAGTAGTTACGGCGGAACTGCTTCAGGGCGTGACCTTCGGGACAGACATATTGATCGTTTTCGGCGTCCCATTCGAAGTCGGCGCGGGTCCATATTCCATCGTTGCGACCGGACTTGTCGAAGACCGGGATGTGCGGTGCGATCTTGCGATCGACCAACCAACCCAGGAGCGGCCCGGTGCCATAGGCGGTGTCTGCGATCAGGCGTTCGGGATGCAGATCGAACTTGTCCTCTATCCGGTCCAGCATGGTCTTGATTGATCCGACCTCAGCTTGTCGGATGGACCGCGTGGCCTCGACATCAACGATGACGCCATGGTCGGTGTCGATCAGATAATTGTCAGAATAGCTGAAGAAAGCAGGCCCTTTACGTGCTGCCGTCCATTGGCTCGAAGGGTCAGAATGCGAGGTGAACTTGGGCTGCACCTCGCTCGCAGCTCCGAAAGCCGCCTCATCCAGAGTGTTGAGATACTCGCTGACCGCACGAGGCGCATCGCCGATATGGTGTGCTTGACAAGTAATCCTCAAAATAAGCGGCGAACCCGATTAAGGTCCGCCGCTGTTGCCTGTGGTGAATGCCTCTTCGGAGGTATTGTTGTTTAGAATTCGCTCACGTCGACCAGATACATCTGACGATGGCCTTCGTGAACCGAGTCGATGCAGACCGTTTTGTTGTTCCGGCTCCAGCGTGGATGAAGGTCGCATCTGTTGTGCTTGCCAAGATCGGGCGGGGTATAAAAGCTTCCAAGATCGTGGCGATGGCCGGTTTCGGTGCCGTAAAGGAACAGAATCCGCTCGTTGGTAGAAGCGTCGGGGTATGTGTCGCTCAGGATCCAGCGGCCATCGAGCGAGTAGGTCATGTGGCCATTCTCGTCCAGAACCTCTGGGCCGATCACATCCACCTTGCCAGTGACATCGTTATAGAGGTGGTAGTGAATTTTGCCGTCATGCGGCCCCCAGACAATGATCTCTTCGTCGGATTTCCACATGGGGTGCGAAATCTGGTACTCGGATTTTTCGTAGTCGAAGGTGCCCACGGCATTGGGATCAAAGTCGTCAGCAAGTTGGGGCAGGGGATGGTCGGTGCATTCAAGCAGGCGCAAATCTGTGCCATCACCGTTCATGGTGAACAGCCGATGCAAGAAACAGGTCTCGTCCTCAACACGCTCGGTCCAGCGATGGATGAACAGGAAACGCGTGCCTGACGGGTTGACCTCCATATGTGTGACCCAGTGGATCGCTTTGTCCATCGAGGGCAGCGGCTGGAAGTTCTTCAAGTCTTCCAAACTCAGGACGAGGCGAGCGTCACCGCTGTCGATATCCATGCGGTAAACGCCGTCATCCGCTGGGGCGAGCGCGAGCTCGGGTTCGTCTCCGGTGGCCGGGTAACCGATGGTTCGGTGGGTCACCATAAAGCGTGAGTAGTTCACGGTCAGGGCAAACTCGCCATTTGGGTCCATGACGTAAATGGGCAGGGGCAGTTCGCGGCTTTGCCCTGTGTCGACGTCCACAAGGGTGGAGCGAAAGTCGGGGAAGACGTGCTCGGGGCCTGATGGGCCCTGGGCACGGGTGTTGAATATCACCTCGTTGCGCCCGCCGCGCCACTGTGCCTGACAGCCCATCTGCCAGTTCCAGGTCGTGGTTTCGCCGAGTTTGTGAAACGCGTCGCCATGTTCGAGATCAAAGAACCCAACCTCGGCTGCAACGGTGCCGTCCAGGTCGCCGGTAAACATCGGAACACGATTGCCCAGCAGCCGGCGATCGTCAGGACTGAAGTTCGACTTGTTGTAATATCCAAAGAAACTGTGCAGGGACCGGTCGCCCACGCTGCGAATAGGTGCGGTCCGGGTCGAGATCAGGTCTAGGGTCATGTTTGGCACTCAGTCGGTTAATTGGTTAAGGAAGCCCGCAAGACGGTTCATCGCCTCGCGAATGGTGTCATCAGATGTCGCAAAGGACAGGCGGACAAATCCGGGCTGGAGAAATGCAGTTCCCGGTACAATGGCCAGCCCGTGGTCAAGAAGCGCGTCACAAAAGGACAGATCATCCGTAATTCGGGTGGAACCCGATAACTTGCCAATTGCAGCGCGGATATCTGCAAAAATATAGAACGCACCCTCTGGCGGAATGTAACGGATGTAGGGCATTTCATCCATCAGGCCCGCAATCAGGGTCTTTCGTTCCTGATATTTGGCGGCCATGTCCGAAACTGCTTGTTGTCCATTCCTGATGGCGCCCAATGCAGCCCATTGTGCGATGGAACTTGGTCCCGAGGTCACATGGCCTTGCAGCATCGTCATCCGCTTGATCAGCGTCCGCGGTCCGATTGCAAATCCAATGCGCCATCCTGTCATAGCGTATGTTTTGCTGACCGCGTTGATGGTCAAAACATGGTCGCGCGCGTCCGGACAGATTTCGACTGGATTGCGATAGCGAACGCCGTCAAACAAGATGCGTTCGTAAACCTCATCATTCACCAGCGTCAGGTTATGTTCCACAGCAAGACGGCAAAGACCATCGATGCTGTCGTCAGAAAAAACGCGGCCAGAGGGGTTGTTCGGCGAGTTCAGAACAATCGCGCGGGTTCTTGGAGTGATCGCTGCCCGAATGTCGGCGAGGTCGAAGTTCAGCGTCTCGGGGTCTGTTTCCAGCACAACGGGGACACCATCAAAGAACCGGATTTGCTCGATATAGCTCACCCACGCGGGCGCGGTCAGAATCACCTCGTCGCCGGGGTTGAGAAGGGCCGCGAAGGCTTCGAACAAGAGCGGTTTGGCCCCGGCCCCGACCATGATCTCAGCAGTGTCATAGGTCAGGCCGAATGTGTCGTCATAGTATTCTGCAATCGCCTCACGAAGTTCCGGGATGCCCGCTGTCGGCGTATAGAAGGTCCGCCCCTCAGCCAACGCCTTCGTCGCGGCGTCCATTGCTGCATTGGGAGATACGAAATTCGGCTCACCTGTTGAGAGGGAGATAATATCCTTGCCGCTGGCCTTTAGCGCACCGGCGCGTTCAGACATCGCCCGCGTGGCAGAGGGTTGCAAGCGCATCAATCTGTCAGAGATCTGGGTCATTGCGGTTCCTCAGATAGCGCCGGTCTTACGCCAAATCGCGTAAACGTCGTCTAGCGATTTGGGCATTTCGCCTGCAAGCAGATCAGAAGACCCCGAAGCTGCCGATTTATTCAGTCGAGCCAGAGCGCCTTCCGACACGAATGGATCGATGCCGGTTTCATGCATGATGGCGATTGCGTCTTCGATTTCGTGCGCGCGGCGCGCAGCGTGAATCAAATCGCCTGCCAGATAGCGCTCGGCGGATTGGCGGAAAGTTACCTTGTCCATCGTCTCACTAAGGCTGTTCATAACGATGTCCTCGACGCCATTCTTGCGGGCGAACTGGAACGTCTCAACAAGCAGCGCCTCGAACCCTTTGGTGAAGATCGAACGGCTCAGCTTGATGCGGCTTGCTACGCCAGCTAGTCCGTCAACAACCTCAATTGACATCCCGAATGGGGTTGCTGCGTCGTGCCACGCCTGTGCGGAGCCGCCCGAAGCCGCTATAGGAACTTTGTGCCCATAGACGGGAAGTGGGCCAAGCATAGGGCTATCGACATAACCAATGTCTTTGGCGGCGCAGCTTTCCGCAATTGTGACTTTCAGATTTGGCGAGGACGAACAGACATCAACAAGGATCTGCCCCGGATTTAGATGCGGGATGATCGCATTTGCCGCGCCCTCGGCGAATGTGGCAGGAACGACCAACACAATTATGTCGGCGCTTCGTGCAAGGTCCTCTGGCGATGAAACGCCAGTTACTCCAGCCTCATCGAGCCGCCGCAGGTATGTCTGCCTCGGCGCAGCGTCAGCGTCCAATGTAACCGCGTGGTCATAGGCTGTCTGACCGGCAAGCCCTTCGCCGGTCAGACCCGAGGCCATGTGAAATGCGGCCTCTCCAAATCCCATATATCCAAGTTTCACGGCCTCACCCCTCCGAGTCTTTTTTGCTGCGCATCGTGCTCAGCATCGGAGCGACGATGATCGCGATTGTCATCAACAGAAGGGCGAGCGAAATCGGCCGTTCTATCAACATCGACAGGTTGCCACCGCCAAGTTCCAGCGTTCGCAACAGGTTCTCTTCGATGATGCCACCCAGAACCACACCAATGACGGCAGGGATGACCGGGAACCCGAACTTTGTCATCAGGTAGCCGACAAGACCCGCCAGGATCATGACCCCCACATCAAGCCAGTTGAAGTGGATCGAGAATATGCCGACCACCGACAGAAGGATGACGGCTGGAATGATGATGTGCTTGTTGATTGTTGTCAGCTTGCCCAGAATCCGCACAGAGGCCAGCCCGAGAATGGTGATCACGATCTCGGAATAGAGCAGCCCGAGGAACAGTGCGATCGTCAAGGCGTATCCCTCGCCTTCAAACATACCCGTGCCGGGACGCAGGCCGTGGAGCAGCATCGCCGCCAGAACAATCGCCGTTGTCGCGCTACCTGGAATGCCGAACATGAAAGTTGGGATCAAGGCGCCGTCGATACTGGCGTTGTTGGCAGATTCGGTTGCGACCAGTCCACGAGGATTACCCTGGCCGAACGGGACTTCGTCTTTCTTTCCCGAACGTACCGCTTCTCCGTAAGAAACGAAGGTTGCGACCGTACCACCGGTTCCGGGGATGGCCCCGATCACGAAGCCGAGCACAGAGCTTTTGATCATGGTCGGCCAGTGGCGGAACGTGGTCTTGATGCCTTCCCACCGGCTGCCGCCGAGAGTGTCGAGCATGGAGACCTGTCCGGTTTTCTGGGCGTAAAGCGTCGCCATGGTTGCAACGCCGAAGAGACCAAGCAGGACCGGCAGGAACGAGATGCCATCATAGAGTTCGAGCGAGTTGAAGGTGTAGCGCACGTCCGCCGAGCCCCCGGGGGCGATCCCGACCACGGTGATGGCCAACCCGAACAGTCCCGACAACAGTGCCTTGTAGAATGCCCCTTTCGAGACGAGCGACACCAGGACTATCCCGAACACCCCAAGCAGGAAATACTCCGGCGTGCCGAACAGCAGCAGGAACGGCAGCATGAAGATCGACCCGAAGATTGCGATCATGTCGCCGATCAGACCGCCCATTGCAGAAGCTGTGGATGAAACCGTCAACGCTGTGACAGCGTTACCTTCCTTGGCCATCGGATAGCCTTCCAGCGTGCTTGCCGCCGCTGAACCGTCTCCGGGCGTGTTCAGAAGGATTGAAGGGATCGAACCGCCATACATTGCGCCGTCATATAGCGCGATGATCAAAAGCAAGGCGGACAGCGGTTCCATATAGACGGTAAAGGGCAGGGCGAGCGCGCACCCAAGCGCCGGACCGATGCCCGGAATGGCCCCGACGACAATCCCGATGACCGTTCCCAGTATGATCCAAAAGATACTTTCAAACGTCGTTACGAGCGCCAGCGCCGCAAACAACGCATCCCATAGGTCAGCAAACACGAGGAGTTCTCCTAATTCAACGGAGCGACAGGAACGCGCCGTCGGCGTAGTGATGCCCGAAGGCACTGTCGAAGGTGAAGATCATGCCAAAGGCAATCACTGCAAGAATACCGGCGACGATCGGAATGCCTCCGATTTCGGCGCGCGATTGATAGATGTACGCGGCGATGGCCAAAACAGCAGCCAGATAAAAGCCGACCATCCAGGCGGCGATTTAAAAGCCCGCTGTAAAGGCGAAAATAAAGTATACGCCCTTTTCGGACGGTTCCGAGTTTTCGCCCTCGGTGGGTGTGCCTTCAGGTTTCTTCCCAATGGCGAACCTGTCGCTGCTGGAAATGGCGCGCTGCAATCCTTCGGGCAGGGCACCTTGGAAAATGTAAAGTGCGAGCAGCACCAGGGCGGGCACCGACAGCATGATCGGGAACAGCGCCGAGTCCGGATTGAACTGCCACGCCCCGATAAAGATGCCGCCAAAGAACACCACCAGCGCCAAACACAGCGCGAGTTCTTCAAGCGAGAAGTCTCGTCCGACGAGTTTCATCCCATAGCCTCCATTAGGGATGTTGGCGCCACTTGAACAAGCGGCGCCAACCTTGGTCTTAGCCTGCGACCGATTTCAGGTCGATTTCCTCGGCGACGGCGATAGAATCCGCGATGGCCTTTTCGGCTTCGGCTCCGTCACCGCGCGCGGGCGCAAGGCTGAGAGACTGATACTGCGCCTGCATGAAGGTGTTGTCCTGCGCGGCGATGACCGCGTCTTCCAGGATCTTGCGGCGCGCTTCGTCGATGCCCGGAGGAGCGTAGACCGATCGGCGCAACATGCACACTTCCAAAGGATCCAAGCCCGCTTCGTTCATGGTCGGCACATCCGGGAAAGAAGCCAGACGCTCAGTCTGACCGATGATGGCTATGGGTTTGAGGCGACCGTCGTTGACGCTGTCTTGCGCCGACGAAGCGGTAACGATCCCAACTTCCACTTCCCGACGCAGGATAGCGGCGATGATGTCGCCCGTACCCTTGTAGGAAACGTATTGGGACCAGTTGATGTTCGAGCGACGCTGCATGAGCATGGCTGCAATATGCCAGATCGTGCCTTTCTGCTGCGATGCCATGATCTGCTTGGTGCCCGAGTTGTACGCCTCGATCATGCCTTCAAAGCTGTCGATGCCTGAATCCGGGTGCGCCACGATGATGCCCGGCTCGCGGACATAGACCGAAACACCTTTGAATTGGGTGATGTCAAACGGCGGCTGGTTCAAATACCAGGCCCAAGGGGTAGACGGTGGGTTGAATGCGGTAAGCGTGTAGCCATCGGGGTCAGCGTTGAACCCTTCACCTGTGCCACGCAGCGAGCCTGCACCTGGAACGTTGCGCACGTTCACTGGCACACGCAGACCTTTCTTGCTGGAGAGTGCGATGCCCATGGCGCGCATCCAGATATCGGTACCGCCGCCGACGCCAAAGGGAACAACGATGTCGATCGGGTTGTCGGGAAACTTGTCCTGCGCCCAGAGCGGGCCTGCAGACATACCTGCACCGGCCGCGGCCGTGCCGGCTGCCAGCTGCATAAACTTCCGTCTGTTGAGATTGTCGATAGCCATGAGCACCTCCCTGATTGGTCATGTCTGGGAATAAAATAAGATCTGGAATGTATACAATATCAAACACTTTAATATTAAGAGCACCAAAATGCATGGCAGTGAAACCGAGTACGAGCCGGTTAATTCCTGCGTCTTGATGTGGATGAATTGGTAGATTCTTGAATATTAACGACAAAAAACTTCAGGCATCGGCTGAGGTTTAATCCGCGGATTTTCCTCGCGCTCGCAAAATCGTGATCAATGCCGTCAGGGCAATAAGGCTGGAAAACCGGACATTCCTATGCCGGTGAACAAGCTCTGCGCGAGAAGTATCTCTGATTCTATGTGCTGTCGCGGTGCACGAAAACCGGCTCAAACGCGCTCAGAAAGCAAAGATCTTCAAGTGTATTTTGTATGAATTCTTGATGTGGTCGTTTGCAGCCTGCTCTGCCGCTTCCGGGTCACGGGCGCGAATGGCTTCGATGATGCGTTTATGCTCTTGGTATAGCTGTTGTGGCCGGTCGTCCGGGATATGGCGCGCACCTCTGAGAAGTGCCATTGCATCCGAGATCGCTTCGATGGACTTCAAAAGAAACCTGTTCTGCGCGGCGTGGTAGATGGCGTAGTGCAGCTCCCAGTTAATCTGGTTTAGCAGGCGTTTGTCGTCGAACGCGTCTTTGCTGCGTTCCAGAATTTCTTCCATCATTTCAATCTCTGCGTCGGATGCATGACGCGCGGCAAACCCGGCGGCTATGCCTTCCAGCCTGCTGCGAACCGCGTAGAGTTCGGACACTTCCTGGCGATTCAACTCTGAGACCACGGCCCCACGTTGCGGTTCGATTGTCACGCGGCCTTCCGATTGCAATCGCCGGATCGCCTCGCGCACCGGCGTGCGGCTGACGTTGAGCGTCTTGGCGATTGTGGCTTCTTTGATGCGTTCGCCCGGATGGAAGTTTCCGTCGCGAATGGATGCCAGAAGATGCTTGTACACCACGTCGGACAACGAAGGCGCGGTGGAGAATGAGTCTACATCTGTCATGTTTGGTCCCTTCCATTACAGGGTTTGCGCCTGTCCGAACTATCCGCCGACGCACTCAAGTCTTTGGTCTTATATAGAAATTAGACAAGTTGAGATATTTGATTCTTAAAATGAACTAAAATGAATTATATTATCGGCAAATTGCATAATTGTGTGGTCTATGGGCATTTCCCGCACTGCATGGGAGGAGGTGGTCGAATGAGCATGAGCAAGTTCCTACGTTACACGGCTGATAAGACCTCAACTTAATCTGGGGCACAGGGCTACTGTTTGTCACCGAGAACCGACCCACCCTCAGTCATGCGTTTTTTGATTGGGACGCGGTCCATGTTTTGGTCTCTTGACCTGTGTCCTTTGCCGCCTCGAAGCTGGCACTGAGGCGGCCGCGGTCGATTCCGGTTTCGGGGATATGGCAACGTAACGCAAGTATACCCAGAAGAATTTGCGCCCCAAACAGTTGTGGCCATCATAAGAAGCTGAGGTTGGTTACGATGATCTCACTGGTTCGCTCATGGAGCTTGCAGAGTCGGTGGAATAGTGCCGGTCGATCCCAGTCTCTTGCACCCATCGCAGTATGGCCATGCTGGTGAATTCAGTGCCGTAGTCCGAAACGATTGTTCCAGGCATCCCGCGCTCGGAAATGAGCCGTTCCAGTTCCCGTGTGACCCGCAAGCCTGACAGCGACGTGTCGGCCACCAGCGCAAGGTTCTCGCGGGTGAAGTCGTCCACCACGGCCAGGATGCGAAAGCGGCGACCGTCCGTTAGAGCGTCAGATACGAAGTCCAAGCTCCATCGCTGGTCCGGACCATCCGGAACGACCATTGGCCTTCGTGTCCCCAAGGCACGCTTCCGGCCGCCTCTACGGCGCACTTGCAGCTTCTCTTCGCGGTAGATCCGCCGAAACTTCTTGTGGTTCGCTTGCCAGCCCTGCCGTTCGACCATCACATGAAGCCTCCGATAGCCGAAGCGGCGACGTTCCTTGGCGACCGCCGTCATGGCATCGCGCAGGTCCGTGTCATCCGACCGGCGCGATTGATAGCGCACCGTCGACCGATCCACATTCCGCGCAGAACACGCCCGACGCTGGCTCACCTGATGAACGTCCATCAGATGAACCACCGCCTTCCGCTTGGCATGCTCGACCAGTGTCCTCGGACCAATGGCAGACAAAGGTCTCGCCGTCACCACTTTTTTGAGTTCACATCCCGCAGCATTGCGTTGTCCAGCATCTGTTTGGCCAACAGCTTCTTCAGCTTGGCGTTCTCGGCTTCCAACGCCCGGAGCTTCTTCGCATCCGACGGTTCCATACCGCCATATCTGCTTTTGTATTTATAGAAGGTGCCCTGGCTGATCCCATAGCGTCTACACACGTCAGCCGTCTTCTCGCCAGCTTCCTGTTCCTTGATCATCTGAATGATCTGTTCGTCGATGAATCTCGTCTTCATTCGTCCGTCCTTAAGTTGGGCGGACTCTACACAAAACTGGAGGAGTTTTTGGGGCAAAGACACTTCTGGCTGCATCTTCCTCACGTGCCAGTTCTGGATGGTAAATATAGTGGCGGCGCCATTCAAAGCGCCGAAGGTGGCTGGCCATTACACTGAATCCAAAAAAGAAGCCTTCAACCGAATTGTACAGCAATGCCGTGTCAAATCCTCATGTGAAATTTCCAATTTCCGCTAATTGATATAATGTAAGCGTGACACTGAAGTTTTGTAACCAGTCAGTCTCGGAATCCGGATGTGTAAAATGGGTAGGCTGCCGACAAATAGAAGTGACGAATCTACAGGGCAATTGGAGACCCATTGCCAACGATGTGGCGCGATATGCGGTGCCGAAGCCAGGTATTGCATGAATTGTGGCGCTAGCTTGCGTAACACAGCGCAGCGCAAATTTTCGGGACTATTGATGCAAGACGGTCCCGCAATTGTGGAAGAACAAAAACACATAACTATCCTTTTTTCCGATCTGGTCGAGTCAACCGGCATTCTGGAAAGCCTTGAACCGGAAGAGGCGGTTGATCGACTCAACGACATCATCGCAGTGATGCGCAAAGCAATCGGACACTACGGTGGTTTGGTAAACCACATTGAAGGTGATGGCGTCATGGCACTGTTTGGTGCACCGGTCGCGCAGGAGGATCATGCGCTTTGCGCTTGTAAGGCAGCTTTGGAGCTGCATGCCGAAATGAGATCTGAATTTGGATCGGCGGTGCAGGTTCGTACGGGGCTCTGCTCGGGCAACGCGATCCTTCGTCTTGTTGAGACTGATGTTCTTGGAAACTACGATGCAACCGGACTTTCGGTAGTGCTCGCGAGGAGAATGCAAGAGATCGCGGCAGCAGGCGAGATTCTGACCTGTGGAGATCTACCGGCCCTTGTTGAAAGTGAAGCCTCAATCGTGAGCTTGGGCGACCGCGACATCAAGGGTTTTATTCACCCGGTCGAGGTATGCCAGTTAACCGGTCTCAGGGATGCACCACGCGCGATTGCTAAGGCGAAAGAGCTTGGTGCAACATTTGTGGGCCGCGAGGCAGAGCTTGCCGTGCTGCAAGAGGCAGTCGCAGGAGCGCGCCGCGGCCAGGGCCAGGTCATCACGGTGACCGCCGGTCCGGGCTTCGGAAAATCCAGAATGGTCCGGCATTTTCTGGATACCGCAGACACGGCGGGTTTCCAAACGATTGAAGTCACGGCGGATCGTCAGGATCAGAGGACGACATACCGTCAAATCACGCAGTTTCTCAAGGCCCTCCTGGACCCGGTCGAGGATGGTTCGGCCGGGCTTGGACATATGTTGCGAACTGCCGCTTCTCTTGATCTTGGTCTGGAGTCGATGCAGCCAGCGCTCGCCTCATTGCTAAACCCTGAGGATGACGAAAATTCCTCGTGGCGAGCGCTTGATCCGGTGCAGCAGCGTGGGCAGGTTTTCGAGGCCTTCGAGCGGCTGATCGTAGCGGCTTCCGCTCGGCAACCTTTGATTGCGGTTTTCGAAGACGTGCACTGGATGGACGCTGGTAGTATGGCCGTTCTCGAAAATTTGGTTGCGCACTTGAGGGAAATTAGGGTTGTACTTATCCTTACACTCCGCCCCGAAAGGGCGATTAACTGGCAAAAACATGCAGATCAAATCAACCTGCAGCTATCCCCCCTTGGACGCCGAGACTTTGACACTCTGGCTTTTGCGTTGTTGGGAAAGGACGCCAGTTCTACGCAAGTAACGTCTGAGCTTTATCGCAAGGCGGGCGGCGTCCCTCTTTTTCTTGAAGAATTGATACGCTCGTTGTCACAGCGCGGTGTGCTTGAGGGTACTCATGGCCAGTATCGCCTGACGAGGCTTATCGATGCATCGGTAGTACCGCCAAGAATTCAAAACGTTTTGGCCAGTCGGATCGACGGGTTGTCCACGACAGAGAAATCCGTCTTGCAGGCTGCGGCCGTCTTGGGCGCAGATATTTCCGTTGCGGTGCTGCAGGCAGTGGCTGACGTGTCGCAGACCCAAACGCTTGACGGCATTTTGAAGACACTTGTTGGCGGGCGCTTTCTTCGCCAGCCTGATCGGGCCACGGGGGCCGAATTCTCATTCGAACACGAACTTACCCGCGAAGTCGCATATTTGACTATGTTGCGCAAACAGAGAAAGCAGCTTCACGGCCGCGCATTTGAGGCAATCCTCGCCTTGCGAAAACCCCAGCTCGACGCCCATTTGGATCGGCTAGCCGATCATGCCTACCAAGCCGAAGATTGGGCAAACGCCGGGCGGTTCTATCTTGCTGCTATGGCTCGCTCGGTTCGCCGTTGGGCCAATCAGGACGCAATCGCCACTCTGGAAAGTGGAATAGCAGCCTTGGAGCGCATGCCTCCCTCGAGGGAGAAAGCATGCGCGGAAATAGATTTTCGTTTATTGGCGTGCAGCGCACTGACGCCTCTGGGGCGTCAGACCCGGGCACTGGAACTGCTTGAAGAGGCCCGAAACATCGCTGTCAACTATGGTGAGGATGATCGCCACGCCGCAATCAATTGCCAGCTTGCCGCAGCGAACTGGCGTCTTGGTGCACACACCAAGGGTCTCGAGCACGCGCGGAGTGCAATCGAACTTAGCCGTCGCATATGTAATACTGGCCTTGAGCTCGCCGGGCGCTACAACTTGGGAATGATCGCTTACGAGATCGGCGACTACAACAAGGCCGTCACCGAATTGTGCACCGCCCTTGACCTGCTCACACCAGAGTACGATCAAAAGCACCCGGGCTGGCCATCCATTCCTAGCGTGTCGATCAACGCGTTCTTGGCCAGCGCGTTTCTTGAGATGGGGCAAGTGGATCGCGCTGAGGCTGTAGCAAGTGACGCGACTGCCCGTGCCGACGCAGCCCGTCATCCGTATACCCAGACAATGGCGTATGTAATACGTGCCAGAATCCATGCCGAGCGTGGCGAGCTGAAAGCGGCGCTCTCTGCCATTGAGCTTGTATTTGATCTGTCAAAAAGATTTCAGATCGACAAGATGTATGCTTTCGCCGCTTCAAGATTGATCGAAATACATCTTGCCAGCGGAAAGATTGACTCGGCAATCGATGTCTTCGAACGACCTGAAATCAATGCCGGATTTGACGGCGCGGATTATTTTGGTCGTTCCCATTTGACGCTTGCCAAAGGGCAGGCCCTGTTGGTGGCGAACAGATTGGAGAAAGCGCAAGACGAGCTCGAATCCTGCCTTGCCCTTGTTACATTCCGGGGTGAGTGGCCAAAAGCTGCACTGTGTAACTGGAGTCTCAGCGAATTGCATAGCCGCCGTGGATTGGCCGGTGCCGAACAGGCCCGCTCCTATCGCGAAAATGCTTTGCAAATCGCAAGGCGCATCGGCTTCCATCTGCTTCCCGTCACCGTCAACGCGCAGGTCGCTCCCTAACGCGCAAGGAGCGATGCCGCCTTCTCGGCGATCATCAGGGCTGCGGCGTTGGTATTGGCGCAGATCGCATCCGGGATAACCGAGGCATCCGCAACCATCAGCCCATCAACCCCGTGGACCCGAAGGTCTGCGCCCACAACCGCGCCTGAATCCGTATCCGGCCCCATCCGGCAGGTGCCGGTTGGGTGCCAAAGGCCGCGCGCTTCGAACCGAATAAACGTTTCTCTATCGGCTTTGCTCGACTTCGGTCCGGGCAAGTTCGTGCTGCCACCAGGCAGGATCCCCGCGTGGTTGTCCGACAATTCGCGCGTGAGTTCGATTGCCGCCAACAAGGTTTCAAGGTCGCCGCTGCCAGCGGACAGATAGTTGGGATCGATCTTTGGAAAAATTCGTGGGTCGCTGCTGAGAAGCGACAGCTTCCCTTGGCTATTTGGTCGCGTTAATGCTGGTGCGATAATAAGGAATTTTTCCGGGAACCACGGAGGCCGCGTTATCTGAATCCCGGAATGTGCAAAGTACTGAATATTCGGCCTTCCACCTGGTTTGACCCCGGCGTTGGCATCGAGTTCGGCAAACAGACCTGCTTCAGAAAAGAACATAGGCTGAGGAAGGTCATTCTTGGCTTCGAAGCGGGTTAACAGAATCATATGATCCCGCAAATTGTGCCCGACCGGCAAAGGATGGACCGATGGAAGGCCCACTCCGTCTAAATCCTCAGGAAGACCGATCCCTGATACGAGCATCAGATGCGGTGATCCGATGGTGCCACTGCACAGCACGATCGTTTCGTGCGCTTTGTACACCTGAGAAAATCCGCTTCTTCGGTCGAGGCACTGAACCCCCGAAACCTGAGCACGGCCGCCATTTTTCTTGCTTACATCGAGGAAGAGCGCCTGGGTCAACGGTTTGACGGTCAAATTAGGCCGATCTCTGATGGCTGCCAGATAGCCCGTGGCAGAGCTGGAGCGTCGCTCGCGGCCGTCGATCGCGAATTGGTAATAGCCGCCGACATCCGATAACGACCGCCCGTTTAGATCGGCGTCGTCCGAGGCCTTGAAGCCCACTTTCGCTGCCGACGCAATGAAGTCCGATGCAGCCGACGAGCGGCGCGGGAGATCCCGCACGACAATCGGACCTCCTTTACCACGATGCGCGGCATCGGTTCCGAGATAATCCTCGCTTTTCATGAAATAGGGCAAGACAGCATCGTAGTCCCACCCCGCGTTGTCGGCGCCCCAGGCGTCATAGTCCTGCACGCTTCCTCGGATGTGGATCATTGCGTTCACTGAACTGCAACCTCCGATCATGGTACCACGTGTCAGCATCCGCCACCGATTCAGAGTTTGGTTTCGTTTGATCATCGGGTAATTTGTCGATAGACCGGGGTTGGACCAAAGGCTGTAGACGTTCGTGACGTCAGAGTTACCAGTCAATGCAGGGTTGTCTTCAACCCCATACTCAACAAGCAAAACGCTGACATCCGGATCCTCGGACAACCGAGCCGCCAAGCAGCTGCCAGCGGTGCCAGCGCCTATTACAATATAGTCAAATTCGATCTCGTTCTTGGTCATGGCACTCAACATCGTTACGCATGTGATAGATAATTAAGAGCACGGAGCCCCGGAAGGAAGAAGTAGGCTCCGCCTCTGACGGTTGTGAACGCATCTAAATCCGGTGTCTGGATGTTGGTCGGGCTGCCCTGGATGGTAAATCGATCTCCGCGTGGCTTATGTGAGGCCGCTATTGGGTCGCTTTCGTCATACAGCGTCGAGAAATGCGGATTATTGATCCAGGAATGCTGAATGAGTTCGAACTGATCCGCGATGTCAGCATTACAGCACATAAAGAATATCCCACCGAGTTCTTCCTTGTGTGCGGTACTGACACAGGCCCCAGGGTCATACAGCCGCCCGCGTCGCAATATCCGTCGCCGCTTGGACAGCCGAAGCGCGGTTTCCGGGTCCGGGAGCAAGGAGTCTCTTGGGTTGGACCTCCGGATGTGGGCACCTATTGGGCAGCGAATACCCTCGGGATCCTCTCGGTCATACAGGAAATCGTTTTCCCGCGACCACTCATCGCCAGAAGCAAGCGGATCAGTGTGGGGATGGCGAACGAGCGGAGCACCGCTGGGCCATCTGCCCATGAGTCTGGCAGCGGCAAGTTCTTGCGCGTTCTTAGAGGGCGCTATGGCGGCTACCGACTTGTGGAACGCGTCGATATCCTGTGCGATCTGACGGACCACAAGGTAACTGCCATTTCGCCCCAAATCCCGTCTTCCCGGCGTGGAAGGCAATACTTCAGCCCCATTGGCATTTGTATCGACGCTCGGGCTGGGTGCCCGCAGCCCACGTTCATTGCTATATCCAAGGATGAGTTCCCCAGCCTTGATGATCGAGATTTCGTTTGGGCCGTATCTCCTGCATTCGGCACTTGGTGTTCCTTCGATCAGCGGTTGCGAGATACCATCTACGAATCCGAAATGCTCACGCCGGTCTTCCGGCACGTAGGTCAGCAGCCCAGTCGTACCTTTGGGGCTGATTTCGTCGCCATCAACGGTAACGAACCCCGTTGGAGTACCTATCGCGCGCCCAAGCTTTACTGGATCGAGATGATCCTTTGAACGCGCAAACACCTGGATCAATACATGTGGTTCGAGTGCGCGCCAGCCCCATGCCCATTTGCTTGGCGCGCTTGCGTCAACATCACCAAGCATGTGCCGCCGCCGATCCGTTCCGGTCATCCCTTCCTGAAACTCTGGCGGAAAGGTTTCCAAAGTATCCTCTTCGATCCCCAACGCCCGAAGCCCTGAGAACGTCATGGCAATGCTTACAATATGATCGGGCAGATCGCTCGCATCTACATTATGACTATTGACCTGATGCGCCGAGCGCACGACGCCTCTTGCTAGTAAAGCCCGCAGCCATGACTTGGCTTCGGATCTGTTCTTGACCCGCAAGAGAAGATTCCTGGACTGCTTGTGATGGGCCAATCCGCTCAACAAAAGGCACTGGACGTCTTCCCATTCGACCGTTTGAACCGCCATTGTTAACCCTCAGATATTCCTAAGCAGAGTGCTTGCCGTTTCGGTTCTTTGAGGTTTGAGCAACCCCTCGCGGAAACGGCTGTTGTTATTGATGTTGGTAGTGCTGATACCGGGGTAGGCGCTGTACCACACCAGTGTCTCGATCTGACTTGTGCGAACATAAGCTTTGAAGGGCCGGGCATCCTGCGCCCCACCAAAAAGGATACCCCGTGTTGGAGAAAATCCGATTACCTGTGAACTGGACTCTGGGCGAAGATGTGTATGCGTCCAAATGGAATTAACGCCCCAAACCGCCCCAAGATCAATGAATTCATTAAGATAGCTCTCCCACGAGCCACAATAGCTTACGAGGAAGAGCAGCCGCCGTCCTTCGTTGATCAGCGTCCATTGAGCATGCAGAATGGTTGGAATTCCACCTAACGTACCGCGTGTGAACACGTAGTGAGAAAGCAGATTGATGACAAATAATGTAAATCGCAGGAAGTATTGTCTGAGCACTCCGGGTTTCACGTGGGTCACACTCGCCAAATGGTTTTGGAGCAGATTTACTCCGTGTTCTTCACGTGCGGTTGCCCGAGCCAGCTTTTTCGGACGCAAAAGCAAGCGCTTTGGATGATCATATCGACGGAGATCGGAAGTCTCGCAAAACCTCATCCAGACTATGATCAGAAGAAGGATCAAAAACAGAAGAGCAATCGCAAAAAGGATGTAGATCCCGAACGGGATAACATGCGACAGCAACAGGTTCGCGGATAAAGGCGCGTCGGTCCAGGTTAAGGGCAGGATCAGAAACGCAAGGTGAAGGCCGACGAACGTCATCACCAAAATGCGGAGAACCTTGATAAAATGCAGTTTCAGACTCAACAACACTTTTTCAGCCGGCAACAAGAACTGCGTCTCAAGCGGCAACAATAGCGTTGAACGCAGATAGCCCAGCCAGAAATAGGACGCGACAGCCGCCAGGAGGGCGAGCGCTCCGACGCTAATTGGATAGGCTGTACTATCTCCAACGATCCATTTTCCAAGGTACCTTAGATTGTAGACGTCTTGGGCACCGATACGAAGCACATAGTCGATTATTAACACGATAAGTGAAACCGAGGCTGCGCGAGCGACGAAGCGAGTGACCATAAGCAATATCTCAGGATAGTAGTCCCGGCTTCGCGGATCAGGAAATACGATTTCGACCGTAAATCCTATCCACCGCGCAATGAGCCAGACCGCCAGCGTTGCAATCAGGCCGAGCGGTGCGAAATCTCCCAACTGGATCGAGGCATGGGTCGCCCAAGAAGTCGAAAAGCCGAAGAAGACAAAGAAGAGAAGGCCGTAGAAGAGCAATTTGGCCTGTAGGACAGGTGACTTCATCACACCGCCAGTTGGCCGCGCGGTTCCCATGCGGTCGAGCAGGAAACCAGACGTGCCGAATACAACCGCAGCAATAAGAAGGCCGGTACCGTCGAACGCCCCGTGTATCCAGTCCAGTTGGGTTTTAAACACACCTACGCTGGCTTTGACAACAGACGGCCAATCTTGCGCGCGTTGAATTAGCGTTTCGCTTGACAAAATTCCGAACAAATCAAGTGCCCACTTGAGGATCAGCGCAAGGAACACAACAGCTGCCGCTGCGGCGGCGAAGAGGGCCAACCTGCCATGTTTGACCCGAAAAGCGGTTGCGGGCACCTCTTCCGCCCAACGAAGGTCAGTGTGGATACCGCCTCCGGTGCCTCGACGGACAACATTTGCCAGAATGTCTTCGAGTATCGCCTCATAGCTTGATGGCGCTGCAACCATGGGAGAGCGATAAGTCTTGACGTAGTCGACAGCTGCATCCCGCAGATCTTGCTCGCCAAGAATGCGCGACACTGGTCGCCCAGGCGCACCGGAAAACGAGAGGTTTGCATCCACATGACGGTCGAGAATGTAACGCACGATAATCTCGGCTGCCGCCTCGTTCGGATCCGGGCAACCAATACATGCTCCGAATGTGCGGCCGACACCGTCACTGCAGGCTTGCACCAAAGCTTGCACAAAGCGCATGCGTTCTCCGTCGAATGTAGCTTCGAAACAGAGTGCTGGTGCGCTATCACCTTCTCCGGGGATGATCAGGAAACTTGCCATGTGCAAGTTGGGCATTGCCGAGAAATCAAAGTCCGGGTTGCACTTTGCGCGGATTGAACGCGGGCCCGACATACCGGTCGCACCCCCCTGATAACTGCTCCTCTTTGCGTTTGGTTGCATCCCTGACGCTTCGGTCACGATGCCCGGGTTGTATTCTGAAAGAGCCTTTCGCAGCTCACCCTCACACTCAGCCCGGATCGTTCCAATGAAGCACAGTCGTTGCAGAGACATGGGACGATACTCTAACTGACGCTCTTGGCACCGAACGATACCTTGAGCTCTTTTACTGTTGGCCCTTCGTGACGCAGCCGCGACTCTCGTCTCAAATCCTTGAGCAAGAGAAGTTCCCTGATCATCTCGAAGATTTCGGTTTCGGCGATGTAGCGCCCAAAGCACGCGTGCCGTCCGGTCCCGAAGTGCAGATACTTGGTCGGGCCTCGATCGGCGCGAAACTCCGCCGGGCATTTGACAACAGTAGGATCGAACATCGCCGCCAGAGGCGCTGCAATCACAGTGCTTCCACCCTTAACGCGGCGCCTGTCCTGTTCTTGGGTTCCAATTATGGTGCGCCGGGGGGCAAAGCGAACGAGAAAGGGAAAAGTGGGGCGAAATCGCAGTGCCTCGTTGATATAGCCGGATAGCGCGTTCCTTAATTGAATCACCTCGGTATCCATATCCTGTGCGCTGCGATTGGGAACCTTTTGCATGCGTGCCGAAAGTGCCCGTGCGGTTTCTTGTGCAAGAGCGAATTCGCGCGGGCGGGCGAGCAATTGATCAAACGCGTGGGTCGTTGCGCGTGCAACAGTTGCGACACCAGCAGACAACAATCCCAAAATAGACCGGCGGGCACATTCCTCTCCAGCGCGTGATGTCGCTAGCGAACCCTGCGCCAGCCGACTTATGAAGTCGTTGCTCGTTCCGCCCTGTACCGAACCTTTCAGGTTAACCACGCTGAAAATCCGCTTGATTTCGACCTCAACCTGTTCCGATATTGTTGTTGCCGAGCGAAATAGCCCGTCCGCCTGTACCGATCCTTTGGGCGGAAGATCCAGGATCGCTGTAGAGATGTTCCGCAGCTCACCACGCGCTTTCGCATCAGTTGGAATTTTTAGCCCCAGATAGCGAGTGAGAACCTCAATCGCCACGATTTCGGAAAATCCTCGCGCGATGTCGAGATGTGCCCGACCATGTACTGCGCCATTTGCGGCATCATTGATCAGACGCTGCGCAGAAATGACGGCATAGTCGCGGATCATCCGTTGGTCGACACTCTGATTACGTGCGTTTTCAAGGGCGATGCGTTCTGACGAATGTTGTTCTCGCCAGTCAATGCCCAAAATGAAGGGACCGCACACCATACGCGGGTTCATGAAATTTCCGACCAGCAGGTCCTCGTCTCGGTGCAACAGATCTTGAACATCACGGTTTCGAACCGCAACGAATGTCGTACCAAAGCAAAAAATAGGCCGAATTCGTCGCGCAATGGCGAAAACAGCTCGCGCCGCCCAGGGATTGTTAAGCAGGTACGCTGAAATCGAATGTTTAAGGCCTGCAGTAACCGACTTTGTTCTTGCAGTGAGTTTGGTCAACACTGATGGCGACCCGAAATTGGGTTCGCGGCTCTTGTTTTGATTAGTGAAATTATTCGATGGCATTTATTATACTCTTTGATTAAGAAGTTTGTACCGTCGGTATCTCCTGCGTATTGGTGCGAGCTTCTTACCTATTTAATTGCGTACGAAAGATTGTAATACGGTAATGATTCAAGCTTTCTGAACCTTGGGATCCCAGTTCAATTCCCCTGATATTAGCTGGAGTATTTTCGAATGGGATTGCTTTGCGGATTACCCGAACATCGCACAAGCTCTGAATGAGGAAACCGGGCGCTGTTCACTGCGACAGCCTTCGGTTGTTGTCCGTTTCGTCTCTTTCAGGCCAAGATACCCCCAAACGGCGCATGCTGAAAAAGAAGTACTCAATCACCTCTCAAGGCGTACTGCACAGTGGATGTTTGTCAGTCCGTTTCTCAACCGAATTCACATCCATCTGAGTCAGCGGTTCTTCAATAGTTTCATATCTCAGAATGCTGACTAAATGACCAACGTGGAACATGGCAGGTCATCTATTTTGTGCATATCGCCGAAGATTCCATTGACGATATCTGTCAGCAGAATGGATCATTCCCGAGATCTGAAGTCGTAGTCACAGAGAGATTTCTGATTTCCGATTGAGGTTGTTTTCAATAAAATTCTCCCCCCTTCCCAATTTTATGCCTTTGATCATCAAGAGATTAAATATTCTTCGAATGGGTTCCTGATCAAATTCCTAGCCAAGTGATTAGGTGCCTCCGCCAAGTTCAAGCGCACTTACCTAATATTAATATACTATACGAACTTTTTATAATTTCAAAGTTCACTGCAATTTTGCTTTGGCGCGGGCACAAATCGGTACAATTCCGATAAGACCCTTGCCCTGATGTTGATGAATAGCTGCCGGTCGTTCTGGGTCAGAATTGCTTGACGTCTGGGTCAGAAATGAATGACGTGATTGACCGATTTGTTGAGGTTTTGACCGTCGGTTGAGCCAAAAATGTGTGTCGTTCCACAGCAGCATCAAGCACTTTGGGCTTGCTGCCGACCTTGGATGCAAAGCGGCATTGTTTTATCAAGCGAACCAGGTGTTTCCTCAAGCTGCCGATAGACTGGTAAATCACCAAACAGACCAACAAGTTCACCTTTGTAGCAGCCTATTTAGCTCATTTGTCTGTCCGATGTGTCTGATCGATGGATTTGCTATCCAAGCCCCAGAGCCTGCCCGTTTTCATCAAAAAAGTGTATCTTGTCGGTCGGGAAACGCAGACCAATCGTCGCCCCCGGCTTAAGGTCCGTATCACCGTTAAGTCGGACAGTTACCTTTTCTTCCGCACCGCAATCAACAATCAGGAAAGTGTCTGCGCCCAGGTATTCGATTACCTCGATGACCCCATCACTCTGACCCTCGCCCGCGGCAACCACCTCGATGTGCTCAGGACGAACACCCAGCTTCACGGCAACACCTGGCAGAGCAAATTCACCGCTTCTGCCGTATTCCAGAGCATATCTGTCCCCTTCGGTGGAACACGGAAGTACATTCATCTTCGGGCTGCCGATGAACTGCGCGACAAACAGGTTGGCTGGATGTTCATACAGCTCTCGAGGTGTCCCGACCTGAGCGATTTTGCCGTACTCGAGAACAACAATGCGATCGGCGAGTGTCATTGCCTCAACCTGATCGTGCGTCACATAGATCATTGTGCGCTTCAGGTTTTGGTGGAGTTTCGCGATTTCGTACCGCATTTCGACCCGAAGCGCTGCGTCGAGGTTTGAGAGCGGCTCGTCGAACAGAAACGCCGTTGGATCTCGCACGATTGAGCGGCCAATGGCGACGCGCTGACGCTGACCACCGGACAGATCCTTGGGCCGGCGTTCGAGGAACGGCCCCAGCTTGAGAACTTCGGCGGCCCGGTTGACCTGTTCGGCTATCTCGGCCTTAGGTACCCCGGCAACTTTCAGAGAGAACCCCATGTTCTCGGCAACCGTCAGGTGGGGGTACAGCGCATAGGATTGGAACACCATCGTCAGTCCGCGTTTTGAAGGCGGGTGATCCGTGACGTCGCTGTCATTGATCAACAGAGAACCGCGCGAGATGTCTTCAAGCCCGCCGATCATGCGCAGCAGCGTGGATTTTCCGCAACCGGACGGGCCGACGAAAACAATGAATTCACCTTCCGCGATCTTGAGATCCACACCCTTGATGACCTGCGCCGTGCCGAACCATTTTTCGACTGATTTTAGTTCGATGCTACCCATCAGGCCCTCCCTGCCCAGTGAAGCCATACAGCGGCTGTCCAGGTGAATGCCTGGCCACCCGCAGGGCTGCCGATCTTTGGATCGAAGTATTCCGCGAACCCATAGCCCGATATCAAATCGGCGGTTTTCTGGCGCAGGCGCTCTGCCTGTTGTGCATGTCCCATATCCTCCAGACCAAATCCGATCATCATGTTCATGAAGGCCCAGGTCGGACCTCGCCAGTACCGGCGCGCGTCGAACTTTTGCATATCAGGATCATAGCTTGGAACGGGAAAAGGCACCGTTTCCAGTATTGATTTCAACCTCATAAGCATCCGGTCAGACTCGATGCCAGCGTACCAACACAAGTATGACGCGTTGGAAATACTTCCGGCCATCTCTCCGGTATGCGCGTCCCGTGAATCGAAACTCCCTAGGCTATCGTTCCAAAGCGAGCGCGCGCCGATTTCCAGCTTTTCAATATCCTCACTCAGGCCCTCGGCCTCCAGCCCGAGCTTCTCGCTGATCATCAGCAAGTCCCGTGCAGCGCGAAGCGTGGTGAACGTCATAGTGGGATCGGCGACGCGGAACGGGTTCAGGGTTAACAGGGCTTGCTGGTCCCATCCCGCCTCTCTGCCGATCTGAACCAGCTTGATGTACCGGTCGTAGTCGAACTTTGTAGGCCGGTCGTCGCTGTTTACGTGGCTGGTGTCGCGGCGCTGGTATTCTCCAACATCCGATGCATCCATGCGCGCCATCGAGCTGTCCCAATCAGGGGCGTTGTCGCGACCTGCCTCCCACGGATGGGTCGTGCACACGGCACCAAATTCATCAAGGCGCCATTTCATGATCCAGCGATGCCACGCCAGCATTTTAGGGAACAGCTCTTTCATGCGAGCATCCCCAAACGCGGGATCCTGTTCCCAGATTTTGCGTACCATGGTCGCAGCAATGGGGGGTTGGATAATGCCCGAAGACGGGATCGGGCCATTGCACCCCCAAACATCGGGGCCGGGGAAATACCCGTCATCCTGCTGGTGGAACAGGATGTGCGGAACCATGCCGTCTTCCCATTGCCCGGTGAACAGCGTCTCGATCTCAGTCCAAGCGCGGCCAAGGTCGAATTGGGCAAAGCCAAGTGCCGCAATCGCGCTGTCCCAGTTCCACTGGTATGGGTACAGCCCCTCGGTCGGGATGGTATAGCCGCCGCGATCATTGGCAATCAGGATATTGCGCGCCTCACGGTCCGGGTTCGTATGTTGGTTCATCTCAATCATCCTTTGACAGACCCCGCAGTGAGGCCCTTGGTCATGAAACGTTCAAGCCCCAGGAACAGCGCCATAATCGGAACAGTGGCAATCACCGCACCGGCCATCAGGTGCTGTCGGGGAATTTCCGAGGAGTTCAGCATTGTGACACCTCGGGTCAGTGTGAATTTCGACGGATCGTCCAGCAGCATGAAGGCCAGCAGGAACTCGTTCCACGCAATCATGAAGACATAGAGCGACACCGACGCCAGTGCCGGCAGGCTGAGCGGCAGGGTGATCTTCCAGATCACCGCCAACCGCGACAGGCCATCCATCAGACCGGCTTCTTCCACCTCGGTCGGCAGACCGCGGAAATAGCCTTGCAGCATATAGAGCGCGACCGGGATCGTTGTGACAGGATAGATCATAACGATGCCAAGGATCGAGTTGCGCAACCCCGTCAGCGAGAAGGCAATATAGATCGGCAGCGCTAGAACGATCATCGGCACCATGTAGATCAGCAGGATCGAGCGTGAGAATGCCTTTTGCCCTTTGAACCGGAACCGCGCCACGGCATAGGCTCCGGGGACGCTAAACAGCAGCGTGATGAACACCGTCAGGACCGAGACATAAAGCGAGGTCCACAGATAGGTGCCGAAATTGAAATCGCGGAACAGCTCGGTATAGCTGCGGAACAGGGCCGTGCCCTGGGACAGATCGACCGAGAAATCCAACGGGTTTTGCAACAAGGCCTGCTGCGATTTCAGGCTGGTCATCACCATCACATAGAACGGGATGACCACAATCGCGGTAAAGAAAATATAGCCGAAGCCGGTGCAGAACCGGATCACAGCCTCTTCATATTCGTGGCGGGTCAACTCTGCGAACGGTGTTTCCTTCAGGATTGCCGCCATAGACAGGTGCATGACAACCGCCATCGCGACCACAGTGACCAATACCGCCTGCAGTGATGTGTCCGAGCCGATCAGAACGGGCCCGAACCCGGTCAGGCAGGACAGGCCCAACAGCGCGGAAATCCCCAAACGGGCCGGAGCGCGCTGCGCCGGGAAGCGGACATAGACCAGCCCGGCCACAGCCCCCCAGATCAGGCAGAGCAGGACCTGCGGACGGAACGCTGCACCGGTCGAGAATGACATGGTGATGGCCACCGATGTGGCGATCACCACAAGCCAGAGCGCGCCCAGAACCGGGGCAGTGACATACCCTTTGCGCATCACAAACCCTCCTCTCGGCTGATGAAGCGGAAGAAGACAAAGCTGAAAGCAATCAGGCACATCAGGATGACCACGGCGACGGCCGCACCCGCGCCGATGTTGGAAATCGCAAAGGCCTGTTCATAGACATTCACGGTCAGCGTACGGGTGCCCGCATTGCCGCCGGTCAGCAGGAAGATGTCGTCGAACTTGTTGAACGTCCAGATAAAGCGCAGCAGGAACAGCACCGACAGGATGCCCAGAAGCTGCGGGATGCTCAGCAGCCAGAATTTCTGGAAGGGCGAGGCCCCGTCCATATCCGCTGCCTCATACATGCTGCTATCGATGGACTGCATCCGCGCCAGAATGAACAGGAAGGACAGCGGGAAATAGCGCCAGATCTCGAATACTGTCACCATGATCAGCGCCAATGGACGTTCGCCGAAGAAATTGATTGGTTCGCTGCTCAGGCCCATTTGCACCAACAAGGCATTGGCCGAGCCCGAAAACGGATCGAACAGGGTCACCCAAGTGAAGGCCACAGCAATGACCGGGGCCACGTATGGGAACAGGTACAGACCCCGTATGATCCCTTGCCCCTTGAAGCTTTTGTTCAGCAACAAAGCCGCAAAAAGCCCCATTACCAATGCCCCGATGGTGCCAAAGACGGTGTAGAACAGCGTCACCCAAAGCACGCCCCAGAACTCATCCCCGTCAAAAACGCGGGCATAGTTTTCAAGGCTGAATTCGAAATTCGTCAGAATGTTCGGCCCGCTTCCGGTGACACCGGGTTCTGAGGCTTCGATCAGATCCTCGAACGCGTCGGGGTCCCCGTCCACGGTCACAGGGATGCGGATACGCTCGCGCTGGCCGCCTTCCAGTGTGCCGAAATCGCAAAACAGGTTTGGCCCATCCAGAATACACGGCGCGGCGACCTCTCCGGGGGTGACGCCATCGGGCATAACGTCGGTCAGAGTCACGCCTTCGACGGCGATCTCCTGACTGGAATTGCGCAAGCGGTATTCGATGCGCAGATCATCGCCCGAGCCCCGCAGGCTTTCGCGCACCACGGGCGCGGGCGGGCGCAGATCGGACAGGGTGAACGGCTTGAAACTGATCCAGAAGATCGCCAGCAAAGGCAGGATCACCACAAGCGAGACACTGATAACGGTCGGAGACAGCAACGCCCAGGCCAGACGCGCCTCGCGTTTGGCAAGAGCCCCGGTTCCGGTCGGTGGGGTGGCCGAAGTCATGGGATACCTCGAAGGGTTGAGCGCAGCGGCGCAACCGCCGCTGCAAAAGTCACAAGGTTACTGCACCTTGGCGAGTTCTTCGTTCATGGCCGCAACGGCGGCAGCGGCGTCGATCTCATCGTCGATATACTGACGCACGACACGGTTGATGGCCTGACTGTTGATCATCTTGGACGCCAGGGCCAACTGACCCTCGGCAACGCCCCAGCGCTGCGCCACATCCAGACCGCCAACAATCTCGTCGATCATCGCCTGATCATACAGCTCACCCAGCGGGGCCTTGCGGTCCACACCAACGGGCAGTTCTGCCCATGCTTCCGAGAAAGCGGTCGGGTTGTCGGCATTGCCGCGACGCACAGGGAACTTGCCCTCGGGCGCGATGGCCAATGTCTGGGTATAGCCGTCATCCATGGCGAATTTGACGAACTCCATCGCGGCGTCTGTGTCGGCGTCATTGGTGATGCCGAAATACCGAACATCACCCCAGGCCGCGCCGTCCGGGTTGGACGGGCCCGAGAAGTTGGTGACGATGCCGGTCTTAGAAGCCAGATCGCGCGAGGTCGGATCATCATTGATGGTCGGCGGGGCGCTGTCGCGCAGGCCGGCCAGTTCGTCCAGAATGAAGGGCGACCAGATGATCATCGCCGCCTTGCCGTCGAAATACAGCTCGCGCGATTGCTTCCAGAACAGCTCACCCGGAGGAGAGGCTTTTGAGATCGCTTTGTAGAAATCCAGAACCTCGGTAGTTTTGGCCTCATCAAGCGGCTGGAAGCCGTCCGCGCCAACCGGCGAGACGCCATTGGCAAGAAAGACATGCTCCAGCACCTGGCTCATGAAGTTCTCGTCCACCTTGGTGGCTGCGACAAAGCCGTACATCTCGGGCGGGTTGTGCAGTTTTTCCAGCGCAGCCTCGACCGCCGCAAAGGAACTGGGTGCGTCCAGCCCTGCGTCGTCGAACAGGTCTTTGCGATAGACAACCATTTGCGTCCAACCATCAACCGGGACCGATGCGGTTTCGCCATTAAAGGCCGCCATGCCCAACGCTCCGGGTGCGAACGTGTCGGCGCCCAGTTCTTCGATCACCTCGGTGGCGGCTTCGGTGTCCAGAATACCGGCTTCGGCCCAGGGCAGGGCATATTGCAGCGGGTGATAGACCACATCCGGCAGGTCGCCGGCGGCAAAGGCTGCGGTGGCGCGGGTGCCCAGATCGGTTTCGGTGACCGGGATCACCTCGACCGTGGTGCCGGTTTCAGCTTTGAACTGGTCCGCCATTTCCTGCTGTTTGGCAAGCCGTTCTGGTTGCTCCTCAGTCGTCCAGAAACGAATTGTATCCGCCTGTGCTGACACGGCTGCAAGGGCCAGCGCCAGAGATGTGCCAAGCATCAGCCGAGATGCCATTGGTGTGAGTTTCATGATCGGTCTCCTCCCCGATTTCCATTTTTGAATTGAGTAATTTTTCGTGCCAACTCTTCAGATGTCAGGCGCGGCGGTCCATCGGATTCCCGTTCCAAAAGAACAGCTTCGCCCAGCTCACGCAGGCTTTCCGGTGCTTCTCCACGGGTCTGCCGTATGAGCATTTCAGCAAGGCGTTCGCCGGCCCGCTGTGAATCGACGCTGAATGTCGTGAGGCCCGGGCTGACATATTGGCTTTCGGGTATGCCGTCATACCCAAGGATCGAGACATCCTTACCGATTTGCAGACCAAACTCGGCGCAAACGCTGTATGACCCCAATGCGGCCAGATCAGTCGCAAAGACGATCCCGGTCGGTGGATTCTCCAGCTCCAGCAAAGCACGGGCTTGGATCGCCCCTTCGTCGCGTGTGCGCGCGTTCTCGCGGATCAGTTCAAGGTCGATTGCCAGGCCAGAAGCCCTCAGACCTTCGAGGTAACCATCGCGTCGAAGGTGGCTGTAGTTGAACTTCGGATCGCTGCCGACAAAGCCGATGCGACGATGGCCGAAACCACTCAGACGACTGACTGCACTACAGATTGCGGTTTCGCCCGAGATATCAAACCAAGATGTATTGCCGTTAGGGTCCGCTTGCCCATATCCCGTTCGACCGTAGAGAATGAATGGAACATTCAATGCGCTTAGATACTTGATACGAGCGTCGTCGACAGCCGTCCTGGGCAAAATAAACCCATCCGCTTTGCGCTCTTCCACGAGGCGCCCAAGAACGTTGAGCATATCCTTTTCGGACTTGGCCGTTGAGATAGTCATTGTCCAATCGAATGCACTGGCACCTTCGCAAGCGCCTGCCAGAAAGTCCTGCAGAAACGGATTATGACGGTCCGGTTCCCCGCTGTTAATGACCATCGCAATTGCACGCACTTTCCCCGTGCGGATCGCCTGCGCATGGCTCAGAGGGCGATAGCCCATCTTCCTTGCAGTAGTTTCGACCCGCTTTCTGGTGGACTCCGAGATGTCGGAATACCCGTTCAAAGCGCGCGACACGGTGCTCTTTGAAAGACCGAGGTGATCAGCCAACTCGTCCAGCTTCACCCGCCCCGCTGCAGAGGGGTCACGACGGAGCGAAGATTGGCGCTTCGGAAGACTGGGATTCGCTATCATTCCACTATTTGTTCGTTCCGAAACCGGTTTCGGCAACAAAAAAGTCGAAAAACAGTTCATCGCACGTTCGTGTCGTCGAAACGGCAGGCGCGGGTTAGAGACCGGCCCAAAACGGACTTCCAGTCTCGGTTAATTAAGTAATGACTAATTTCTTGTGGACGCCTGCCGGAGTGCCAACTCACAAACATACAAGCTGGTTATCTACTTCTTCCAATAGTGCCGTCGTAACTGCGTCGATCATTTTGGTCCGGGGTGGAGCTGTCTTACTCGCACGGCCAACAACGCGCTTAGGTCCATTCCGTTCAAGGGTAACGCATCCTTAGGGTGTCTCGCTATTCTTGATCGACACGTCCAAATTGGTATGGGCTCCTCGCCGACATCGGAGGCAACGCAACAACTGTGGTGATGCGCTGAGTCTATTCATCGTGGACGGCCCTAGGCAGACCTTGATCAGAAAACTGAAATGCCGCGTTTGCAGCTCGCTTAGCCGAAAATCGCAGCGGATACATAGTTTTGATACCGTTCTTCGAGCTACCTGGGGCGGTCTGGTTCGTCAGGGGTGCGCGAAATCAAGCTTTCTATTTCGTTCATTATTTCTACCGGCAAGGCACCAAAGGTTAGTGCTCCTGCAATACCCTCAATCTGTTCTTCTGTTCGCGCGCCCGGAATCGGTACGTATGTTTCAGATTGGCCCCATATCCATCCCAGAGCCCCTTGCACAAGCGTTCGACCATTCGAGGTCAGCAAATCCCGTACCGCATCGAGTTTTTGCATGAATTCAAGATTTACCTTTCCATCGGTATAGTACTCCATCCAGTTTTCTTCGGATGAACGTACGTCATCCGACGCCATGACAGAATTCCGATTGTACTTTCCTGAAAGCAACCCCATCGCCAGCGGCGAGCGGATAAGAGACAACAGATTTTTGTCTTGAACCACCTGCTGCATACGAGGTGCATCGAAAAAGACGTTCATCACGTATTCGACCGCTTTGAAGCTATCCCTGGATGAGACGGCCAGAGCGCTTTGGGAATAGTCAGTGCTCCAACCGTAGGCGCGTAGTTTCCCGACCTCTTTCAGCCGGTCCAGCCTATCAAAAACAGCCTCCGCCTGGGCAATTGGCATGTCGTTTACATGCAATAACAAGAGATCAATCCGATCCCGTTCCAGCCGCTTCAGACACCCATCAACGGCAGGGCCAACCTGATCCGGGGTGAAGGGGTCAAACGAAATCTGCCTGCGTGCCTCATCAATCCCAACCCCGATCTTTGTGACAATCAAGGCGTCGGGCCGATGCTTTAACGCTTTGCCTAACAAACGTTCCGAATGCCCCGCGCCATAGGCGGCAGCGGTGTCAAAAAGTGTGATCCCACCATCCATTGCGGCGTGGATCGTACGAATCGAGGTTTCATCGTCTGATCGGGTGTAACCCAGAGACTGTTCGCCCCAATACATCTTGCCGCCGATCGGCCAGCATCCCATGCCAAGGGGTGAGATTTCGGATTCGAGAAAGTTCATCTGTGGACCTCGTGACTGATCCTTCAGAAAAAACGCCATCACAGTCTTTTCATCAACAACACAGAATGTAATCTTTATTTCATGAATGAAAGTAACTTTGACTGGGACAACCTGCGGCTTTTCCTTGCGGTTGCCAGAGCAGGCGGGCTTGGGCCGGCGGCCGAACAGACCGGCAAGAGCGCACCCACCCTGGGTCGGCGCATGATCGAGCTTGAGCGTAACCTGGGAACTGAGCTGTTTCACCGCAAACCGCGAGGGTATGACCTGACCGAAGACGGTCAAACGCTGTTGAAAAAGGTAGAAAGCATCGAGGCGCGCGTCATACCTGTTACTGACAGCAGCCTCGCCAGCGCACCACCTTTGGTCAAAATCTCGGCCGGGACGTGGGTAACACGGGTATTGATCGACGCGGTCGGAAGGCTAACCGGATCAATGCCGGTTCGGCTGCGGTTCATCTCGTCAGAAGAGGTGTTGAAGATCGGACACCGGGAGGCCGCGATCGGTATTCGAAACCACCGACCAGAAGAGATCAACCTGGCGGGTCGCAAGATCGGGCGCGTTCGGTTTGCGGTCTATGCCGCGGACGAAAGCGTTTTGACATGGGCGCGGGTCATGTCCAATACACCTTCGGCCAGATGGTTGAAGGCGCATTCGCAAAAGGACGACGCCATCGAAGTGACGGCGCCGCAAAATGCGCTGGAGCTTGCAAATGCAGGGCTGGCCCGGGCGGTTCTGCCCACCTTCATCGGAAACACGCAGCCGGGTCTTAAACCAGTCTCACCCCTGATTGATGATCTGGAACATGATCAGTGGTTGGTCACACATCATGAAGACCGATTTCTTCCAGAGGTGCGGCATGTCATTGACCGCACCCATGCCGTGATGTCGGAAGCTTGTGAAAACGGGTGAACCGAGGCTGCAGATGCCTATTCACCCAACCGTTCCATCAACCTCGCATATGCTGTCTGGCCGCGCCGGAATGTTGGCAGACGGAAGAACTCGTCCGGGGCGTGTTGGTTTTCATCCTCATGTCCGAACGCAAACATGACCGCATGTAAACCCAGTTCGTCCAGCAAGGTCGACATCACAGGGATCGAGCCTCCAACGCGGGTTTTGTATGCGGGTTTGCCATAAACCTCTTCGAGGACCTGTCCCGCGATCGCGGTTGCGTTGTGTCCGGCCGGTACGAGGAAAGGGTCCGCACGACCGGGATTGCGAGATACCTGTGCCGTCACACCCGGCGGGCAGTGAGCTTCGACATGGGCCGAGATCAGGTCAAAGACCTTTTCGGGATTTTGATTGGCGACCAGTCGGCAAGTGATTTTGGCCGAGGCCAACGCAGGCAAAACGGTCTTTGTGCCTTCCCCTTGCCAACCGCTGGTCAGCCCGTTGACCTCAAGTGTCGGACGTGCCCACAAATTTTCACGTGTCGTATACCCCGGTTCGCCCAACGTGGCCGGGGCTCCGGTCTGAGCCAGATAGGCTGCCTCATCCCAAGGCACTCGCGCAATTGCCGCGCGGTCTTCGTCCGTCAACTCGACGACATCGTCATAGAAGCCATCCACCGTGATCCGACCATCGGGCGATTTCATGCTGGCCAGCAACTGGGCCAAGGCCATTGCCGGGTTTGCGACGCCACCGCCATGCATACCAGAGTGCAAGTCCGATCTCGCGCCCTGAACCGAGATCTCAAGCGAGGTGAGCCCTTTCAGACCCAGCACCAGTTGCGGTGTCTCGGGATCCCACTGGCTGCCATCGGCGGAAAAGATCATATCGGCCTGAAGCCGGTCGAGATTTGCCTCGATAAAGGGGGGAAGGTCGGGGGATCCGATTTCTTCCTGGCCTTCAAAGAAAAACCGGACGTTGACAGGCAGCTTCCCAGTCTCCGCCAGCAAAGCCTCGGCCGCCAGGATCGGGATAAACATGGCGCCCTTGTCGTCGGTCGCCCCACGCCCATAGATCCGATCCCCACGGATCGTCGGCTCGAACGGAGGTGAGGACCAGAGCTCGAAAGGTTCGGCAGGTTGCACGTCAAAATGGCCATAGATCAGGATTGTAGGTGCATCCGGTCCGGCGTGCAGCCAATCAGCGCAGACCACCGGATGGCCTGCTGTCTCCATCATCTGAACGTTTTCCATTCCCGCCGCGACCAACCGGTCAACGACCCACTGCCCGGCCTTTCGAACATCGCCCGCGTTTTCGGGTTTGGCGGAAACCGATGGAATACGAATGAAGTCGCACAGCTCTTCGACAAAGCGCGATTGGTGTGTGTCGAGATATTCGGTCCAGCTCATTTCATGTCCTCACTGAGGTTGGCGCTTAACTTACGAAACTGGGCGTGGCCTGCAAGCCTGTAGAAGGCACTCCAATACTCGTAACAACCCAACATGGTCGAGCGATTCCAGGTCGGCGCAAACCTTCCGTTGATCAAGAACCGCCATCGCTGCAGTGCGGCCCGTCAGAGGAGACATTCGCTATGGGTGCAAGAGTTCCGGTTTAGAATGCCAAAAGCAGACGCTCTAAAGGTGTGATCGCAGTTCGCGAGGCTGAATTATCGACAAATGTCGGCGATGCGCAGGGACCGGATTTACGAAGTCTTACCTAGGCGCGAAGAACCGAAATCAAGATTGATCTGCGAATACACCGACTGCAACACCGATTTCGGTCAGTCAGAACCAGGCTGGGAAAGCTTCGTATTTCACTCGGGCGGTTAGTAAAGCGACGCTTTTTCGGGATCACCTGTCACATCTCTTCAGACCAGCATTTCAAGTTTTGTGCCCGGGAACTGGGACATGACAAAGTCAATCCGCTCAATCCTTGTCACGCACAATGTGGTCGATAGCCCGTCTGCAATGGCGGCGGTAGGGGCGGATACTGAAACAGCGTCGTGAAAAACCTGCCGGGACCTTGGATCAAAGATATGTCCTGACATGTCCGTCAGGCGCATCGCGTCAGGGACCGAAGTGGCCACGGCGCGGTTGCGCAGTTCTATACTGGTCAGTACCACATCATTTGGGCCGGCCAGTCCGACCTGCCAAGCAGCACCGTCACTACGGTTGCCCAATCCGGCAATTTCGCCCATGTTCACCAACACATTCTGCAAACCGAACGACCGCAACAGGTTGGCGATGCGATCCGTTATTTCTCCTTGTGCGATGCCATTCAGAGTTATTGAGGCGACACCCGGAACAGGCAATTGGATTTCGTTACGGGCTACTGACACCTTCTGCCAACCAACCGCTTCTTGGGCCTTTTGCAGGTCCAATTCACCAGCTCCATGAGCGAGCGCGCTCCACAAAGGCTGAATTGTCGGATCAAACGCGCCCTCAGATACGTCTTGCAGAACGTCACAGAGGCTGAGCAGGCCCAACAACTCGGGCGAAGGGTGTTTCAGCAGTCCCGACGCGTTCAGGCGGCTCAATTCGGACTCGGGCCGATAAAGGCTGAAGATCGCCTCTAGCCGATCCAATTCGGCTTCAACCGCGGCAAAGATCGGGGCGGCGTCGGTGGCGGTCACCCCTTCAAGGCGCAGGCTAGCCGGTGCACCCAATGCTACACCGCGCCATTGTGCGACAGACCCAGCCATAGCGGGAACTGCGGCGCAGGCGGCCGAAATCGTCAGAAACCGGCGACGGGTCAGGGCGGTCATGCGGGGGTCTCCAGTTTCAGGTCCAGATCGACGGGGCCCAGAACCTCGGTGTCAGGAATATCCGAAAGGGGCAGGGCGTTGCCGCCATAATCGGTGATGAATGCTTCGGCTGCAGCAGGGTCACCAAAGGGCACCACTTCGCGCGCACCCATACCCCCGGCAACATTTGCGCCTACCACAAAGCTGGCATCGTTCGCGTCGATCCAATTGGAAATCCCCGGTTGCCGCCAACTGGGCGCGACGCTCATGTCGCTGACATAGACGGCGGTGATCTTGGCGTCGCGTTCAGGACTTTTCAGGTAAGCCACCATGTCGCGCACCTGCGCGAAAAACAGCGGCGCGGGGTAGCCTTCCAGATGGATCTGCCCCTTGGGCCCGCCATGTTCGGCGATGTTCATCTGGCAGAAAAAGCTCAGCGCATCGGGGGTCAGGTCCACCGGGTCGGGGGCCTCGGCGACCTCTTCCTTGCACGCCACCAGCGCGACCAAGGCAATCAGGCACAGGCGCTTCATGGTTCAACCCTCCGGAATGCGGCGCGGGCAAGGGCGAAGGCCAGCACCGGCCAGATCAAAAGCGATACGGGCGCGGCCCAGACGGGCAGGGCCTGCGCGGCCCCGGTCATGCCCGAGGCCATGGCGACGCCCTCGGTTGCGGCAATGTTCCACAGACGGAATGCGTCGGCCGGGTTGGCCACCATCACCCACGGAAAGACGGATTGGGTGAAGACGCCGCCCTTGTCCATGACGACGGCCCCCAACAGGCCCAGATCATAGAGGACGACAAAAACCAGCCAGAGCCCGGCCGACAGACCCGCCGCCGCCGTGGCCCCCTTTGCCAGGGCGGACAACAGGTATCCCAGCGCCAGAAACACGGCGCCCAGCAGGATGGATGTGAGGATCAGACGCGCCAAAGCCATCAGGCTTTCCGGACCCGCGCCACCGAAGAAGGCAGCCACCGCGCCTGCGGTGCCAAACCCCACGGTCATGGCGAAAGCCAGCGCCGCCAGATGGGCGGTAAACTTGCCCAACAGGATTTCTCCGCGCCCCGCAGGGTAGGAGAGCAGCAGCGAAAGACTGCCCCGATCCACGTCGCCTGCGATGGCATCAAAAGCAATCATCAGCGCCAGCAAGGGTGCAAGATAGACCGACAGCGTGGTCATCGACGCGACCGAAACGGTCAACATATCGACGCCCAGCGTGCCGGTTGGTGCGCTGCCTGCGAAGGTCAGCGCCAGCGCGAACAGCACCATGATCAGCGTCGCGACCAGCAGCCAGCGGTTGCGGCGCAGGATCAGCATTTCGGTGCGGGTGATGGCGAGGAAGCGGATCATTGCAAACCCTCCTGTGCATAATGGCGATAGAGGTCTTCCAGCTTGGGTGGAGTCATTTCCACATCCGCCACCGCGTCGCCCAATCCGGCGATGCGGCGCAGGGCCTCCATCTTGTCATCAGGCGAACACAGCAGCTCGACCGAGGCCCCGTTGATCCGGTTGCCGCCCAGTTCGGCGGCAAGCGCATCGGGATTGGCACTGGCGCGCACTTTCAGGCGGATCGGCAGACCGGCCAGCGCCGACAGGTTTGTCAGCGTGTCATCGGCCACCATCCGACCCTTGCGCATGATGGCGATGCGGTCGGTACGGGCCTCGACCTCGGTCAACGCGTGGCTGGCGATCAGAACAGCGGTGCCCTGCGACGCCAGCTCGTCGATGATAGCGTACAAATCCTGCCGCGAGATCGGGTCCAAGCCCGATGTGGGCTCGTCCAACAGCGCCACTTTCGGCTGACCCAGCAGAACCTGCGCCAGACCCAGACGTTGCCGCATCCCCTTGGAATAGGCCCCAATCCGGCGGTCCAGCGCATCGCTCAGGCCAACCCGCTCCAACAGGCCGGGTACATCCGCCTTCGCGCCTGAAAGCTGCGCGAACAGTGTCAGTTGCTCGCGTCCCGTCAGCGCCGGGTGGAATGACACCGCCTCGGGCAGATAGGCCGTCTCGCGCCGTGCCTGCGCACTGCCGGGGCTGGCGTCCCCGATCCGAATGGCTCCGCCATGGATTGGCGTCAGGCCGAGGATGGATTTGATCAGGGTCGACTTGCCCGCGCCGTTATGGCCCAGCAGCGCAACGCGCTGACCGGGGGCAAGAGACAGGGTGATGTCGTCAAGAACGCGGGTCTTGCCACGGTCCTTGCAGACTTGGTCAATCGTCAGGGCCTTATCCGTCATGAGGCACCTTTTTCATAGCTGGGGGTTCAGGGGCTTGCATCAATGGGTTGCTGTCCATCACACCGCCCGGCAGCAGCGCCGGGAAGGCTGATTGCGACCAGCGCACCAGCTGCACGGCAGGCGAGCCGAGCAGCAATTTGGCTGCGGGTTGGGTCCACAGCACATGGTCCATTGAATCGTTGGGGCGATACGGGGCATCGGCCACGCCGTTGCCATCCACATCATAGGCGGCGAAATCGGACCAATAGTTTCCGCGCCCGTCTTCCGACCACTCGACCCATTTGGTCGAGACATATTTCACCTGCGTCCGGTTGCCGACAAAGGCGTTGCCGACGATCCGGTTGCGTTCACTGCCGGCGGTAAAGTGGATGCCGATGCCGCAACCCTGGAACCAGTTGTCAGTGAATTCGTTCTTGTTCGAATTATACAGGAAGGTGCACTTCTCTTTCGCACCTTTCACAACATTGCCGGTGATGACGCTCTTGTTGGCATAGTTCAGCATCACGCCATGTTCGCGGTCATCAATCGAGATATTGTCGGTGACTTTGACATTCGAGGTGAACATCACCGCATAGCCCAGATCGTTGCCGATCGAGACATTGTTGCTGACCTCGGAATTGTCGGCATACATGTAATGGACAGCAAAACGCAGGTCGCGGAACAGGTTGCCGGTGAACAAGTTCTTCTTCGAAGAATTCACGAAAATCCCATCGCGGCCAAACTGAATGTCATTGTCGGCGACAACGGCACCCGGCGCGTTCCAGACGTATACGCCATTGCCGCGCGCGTTCATGTGGCGGTCCTGCCGCCCCTCGATCCGGTTGCGACGCACGATGCTGTCCTTGGCCCCGTGGATGTCGATGCCATAGAGATTGCCCAGCAACACATTGTCCTCGACCACCGGCGCGTGCGCCGTTTTGGTCAGCTGGATACCACTGTCGATCCCGTCATGGTCCGAGCCTGAGCCAATCACCGTCAACCCGCGCACCGTCACGCCGGGCCCGGTAACGGTGATGACGCTGCCCTCACCTTGTCCGTCAATGGTGGCCTGTCCCAGCCCGTCGATTGTGACGGGCCGGTCCAGTACGAGGTGTTCGGTATAAACACCGGGGCTCAGGCGGAGGGTGTCCCCATCCGCCGCCTGCGCCAGTATCTCGTTGATGGCCCCCGCCCGGTTGGGCACATCCCAGTCCGCCGCCCAAAGGGGCGAGCCGAGCAGGAGCGGCATGAGCAGGGACCAGCGCATCGTTACGCGCTCCGCGGCTCAACGAACATCCGGCCGCGCATTTCCATGTGCAGCGCGTGGCAGAACCACTGGCAATAGAACCAGTGCACGCCCGGACGGTCAGCGATGAACGTGACCGAGGCGGTGGCCTGCGGCGCAACCTCCATCGCGATGCCGAAGTTCGACAGGCAGAAGCCGTGGGTCACATCGTCCACGTCATCCAGGTTGGTGACATAGACAGTGACTTCGTCGCCCTGTTTGACAGTGAACTTCTCCATGCTGAACACAGGCGCCACGGATGTCATGTAGACCCGCACCTTGTTGCCATCCCGGATCGGCTCATCCGCGCCATAGTCCAGATCGACACCATCTGCCTCGGCCTGTTTGCGCGCATCTTCCCATGTCGGGTCGTTGCGATCCCAGACATTGACCGGGTTCACCTTGGACCGGTGCACAAGGATCGAGTCATGCGGTTCCGCAAAGGTCGGGCCGTCATGGACCACCTTCATCTTGTCGCCCGAGATGTCGATCAACTGCTCGTTTTCAGGCTTGAGTGGCCCAACGTTCAGGAAGCGGTCTTTCGAGAACTTGTTCATCGAAATCAGCCACTTGCCGTCAGCTTCAGCAGTCTCACCCATCGAGGTCGAGTTGTGGCCCGGCTGATACTGCACGTCCACCTTGTCAAGGATCGGATCAACATCCGCGCCGCCAAAGGCTTCGATGGCCTTGGCGATGTCCCATTTCACCACCTGGCTGTCCAGGAACAGGGTGGTGTAGGCATTGCCCTTGCCGTCGAACGCAGTGTGAAGCGGGCCAAGACCCAGCTGCGGTTCGGCCACGATGGCCGAACGCGGATCCGCGTTGTCGGCAAACAGCGCATCGACCTTCTCGACATCGATCACGGACACGGTCGGAGACAGCTTGCCGTTGATCATGATGTGTTTCTTGTCGGGCGCGGCGTTCACGCCATGCGGCGAGTTCGGGATCGGGATATAGCGGGTCAGATTGCCACCTGCCTCTTTGCGCCCATCCACGACCTTGACGCCGTTCAGTTCCTGATAGTTCCCGGCAGCAATCGCGTCCTCGATGCCTTTGAGGTTGAACACGACCACATGGTCCAGCTCATTCTCGGTCATCTCGGCCAGGTTCATCCCCATTTCCGAGTTGTACGAGGTCGAGAACGCATACTTGCCCTGATAGTCGCAATCGGTGTTATCCAGATTGCCCGACACCATCACCTGCCATGCGATCTCCATCGTATCACCGTCGATGGCAGTGAAGATGTTCACGTATTTGGACGGATCGTCGAGGATTTGGCCATCGTTGACCAGCGGGGCCTCATGCTCACCATTGGCAAAAACATAGCCGGTGCGCGGGTATTTCTGCGGGCGCAGGCCGTGGATGTCATGCGCGTTCGGGATCTCGATGATCTTGTCGCATTTCATCACGTCACAACGCACACGGGCCACGCGGGTGTTGGCCTTGTCGTTCATGAACAGATAGCGGCCGTCATAGGTGCCATCGGTGAAGGACATATGCGGGTGGTGCAGGTCGCCGTTGTCATAGGTGACCTTGCCGTTTGCGGCCAGAAACTCCTTGGTTTCGGGCAGCAGACCTTCGGTCAGGATCTTCAGCGATTCATTGGTCTGACCCCAGCCGGTGGCCGAGCAGCGGTTGAACACCGGCACCCGCATCAGCTCACGCATCGAGGGCACGCCCAGAATGCGCAGCTCGCCAGTCTGGCCCGAGGACCAGAAGCCGTAATATTCGTCCAGCTCACCCGGCTCAAGATGCGCATTCGCGGCAGCACTCGCCTCGCGCGCGGTCATCAGGGTCGAGCCCAGCCCGGTCCCGGCAATCACCGCACCGGTTGCGGTTGCGCCCAGCATCCCGCGGCGTGTGATGTTCAGTTTCTTGTCATGTTCCGACATGATCGTCCCTCCTTTTAGGAAACGGTTTGCGGTTTGGCGTTCGGATGGTTCGCCGGTGGTTGTCCGAGTGGGGTCTTCATCTGGACCGACCCTGTCTTGGCCCGCCGTTTCAACTGGCGGATAACGACGGGACATTTGTCCTCGGACTGATAAAGCACCTGACAATGCAGGCAGGTGACGCACTCGTTCGGATTGATCTCACCTGTGGGGTGGATCGCCTGAACGGGGCATTCATTGGCGCAGGTCTGACACGGGGTGCCGCAATCCTTGTAGCGGCGCAGCCAGTCGAACATGCGAATACGGGCCGGGATCGCCAGCGCCCCGCCCAATGGGCAGAGATAGCGGCAATAGAACCGTTCCACGAACAGCCCGATCCCCAGCAGGGCCAGCGCAAAGACGACAAACGGCCAGTCGCGCATGAATTTCAGGATGATCGCAGTCTTGAACGGCTCGACCTCGGCATAGGTTTCGGCCAGCGGGATCGAGACAAAGCTGATCCCGAACAGCACCAGAAAGATCATGTATTTCGCAGGCCAGAGGCGTTCGTTCAGGCCCCAGGGCAAGGTCCATTGCGGCACCTTGAAGGCCCGCGCGATCTTGTTGGTCAACTCCTGCAACGCGCCAAACGGGCACAACCAGCCGCAATAGGCCCCACGCCCCCAGAACAGCAGCGCGGCAGCGACGGCGAACCATTGGATGAAAACCAGCGGGTCCAGCAGGAAGGCATCCCACGAAAAGCCTGTGCGCAGGCTGCCCGCAAGCGCCATCAGGTTCACCACGCTCAGCTGCGCATTGGCATACCAGCCGATGAAGAACAGCGTCATGGTCAGATACCCGATGCGGAACCAGTAAAAGACCCGCGCATTCATGGTGGCGTGGAACTGGAAGAAGAAGGTCGCCGTCAGCACCAGCAGCATCGCGCCCAGCACCCCGATCTCGACCGTGCGGTCCTTCCAGATGCGTTTCCAAAGCGCGGCCTTGGCCGCCGCTTCGCCGGTGGCGTCATCGACAACCACAGGGGCCGCGACGGGCAGCAGATACTGCTCGGGCAGTTTGTAGCCCAGATCGAAGGTCAGGAATGTTTTCTCGACCGCACCCACGGCCCGCTGCGCCAACAGTTGCAGGCGGAACGGCGCGGCCGGATCGAATTCGGCATCAGCAGGGATCTTGAAGATGTCCAGTTCGGCAAAGCTTGGGGCATCGGGGGCCGCAACCTCGCCCAGACGGCGCTGCTGCTTGTCGAAGAACCGCACCGAATTGTCGCCCTGGATCAACTGAATCCGGTCGAAAATCCCGCCCCTGACATAGCCTGAGCCCTTGAAGCTATAGGCCCCGCGACCCAACACCAGAATGGCTTGCTCGCCTTCGTCCAGCCAATTGACCATGTTCTGATATTCGGCCTCGCCCAGCAGCGACTTGCCGATCGACGGAACCGAGACCAGCGCCATATGCATGTCGATATATGTGTCATCGGGCTCGCCGGGTTCCGGGCGCTTGATCGCGCGTTGATCGCCCGTCGCTTCGAACGCCGCGTTGACCTGCCCGATATCCAGCGTCAGCCGCCGGACCGAGCCGTCGCCCGACAGCGTCGTCCAGTCATAGATGGCGTCCTGTGCCATATCGACCTCGCGCTTGGGTCCATCGGCCTGCGCCGGTGCCAAGCCGCCCAGCCCCAGCGCGCGCGCCACCTTGATGCCGCCCCGCACAAGACTGTCATCGATCACCATGATCGTGACCGTCGCGCCCGAAATAATGTCGAGGTCATGCCCCTCACCGCCAGTCTCGGCCTCAATCTTCAGATCAAGCCCGGCATAACCTTCGGTCAGCTCAACCATGCGGGAATTGGGGATGCCGATCAGCACGATGGGTTCCGAGTGCTTGACCAGCTGCACCCCGGTCAGCACCGCCTCATCATCGATGGCGGCAACCACATGAATGGGCTTGCCGGAATAGCCGGTGGTGCCGACCAGATCAGAGGTTAAGAAAGCCCAGGCGATGCGGTCGCCGTCTTTAAGAACGGGGGCCACCGGCACATCGTCGCGGACGGGACCAAAGGCATCGGCACCGGGGGCCAGATCGGCGGGATTTATCTCGGGCAAGAAGCTGGCAAGGCTGTCGGCATGGGCACTGATCGCCATCAGGCAGGACAGGGCAAGGGCCAGCAGAAAATGGATTGCGCGACTTACGACCACGGCGCACCTCCGGGAATTTGGGTGAACGCCATGGACGCGCGCAGGGCGCGTTCGGTTGTGATTTCGGGCGCGCACGGGGGCCCTCGGGTCTCGGGCCACAGCCGATGAGTTTGGTACAAACCGGAAGAAGCCCCGATTTCCGCATGTACAAAACGGAAGATTCCCACCCGCGCCACCTCTGGCAGCTCAGGGATCGGTGCGGCGCTGGTGACAGCGCATAGCGCGCAATCGGCGCATTTCGGGCAATACGCGGTCGGGTCTTCGGTGCCCTCCTCAAGGTCAACCTCAACCCAGACCGCGCCGCCTTCCGAGCAGATCTCCACCCAGACACTCTCACCGGGACTCGCCAGCGCCGGTGCAAATGTCTGCAGCAACAAAAGGAATATGCCCGCCAACCCGACCGCCGCGCGAACCGCGCGGGCAGGGAGATTGTGCAAAGGGATCAGGGCAGGCATGGAAACACCAACTCGGGAAGCTATGCCTATGAGGTATTGGAATTGTCCGAGTCGCGACTTGACTTAGGTTAGGTGCGGCGAAATTCTGTTTTTCCTCGCAAAATCAACTATCTGCCTCATCCATCAACCCGCGCACCCAGCGTCCCGCAAGCCATGCAGCAGGCACGCCCAGCGGGATCGACCACAGGATCGCGGGCACCGGACCGATGGCCCCAAACCCCGCGCTGTGCAGGATCAGCCCGGCCAGAAACAGGTTGATGGCCACGGTCAAAGCCGTGGCCGGATAAAGCAAAACGGCTAGTTTCCAGACCGGCCATCGCCCGTCAGTGGCTGGTGCCTTCCGAGAAGGTGATTTTGTTCCAGACATTGTACTTCCCAGACGGTTTGCGCATTGGAAGACGTCGCACTTCCTCAAGCGTTTGCGCGTCATAAACAATCACCGCGCCATCATCTTCCCAGATCGAAACCAGCGCATGACTGCCATCCTTGGTGAACTCCACATGGGCCACGGTCTTACCCGGCGCAGGGCGCAAAGTTCTTACGATTTCAAGGCTTTGCTTGTCGATCACATGCATTGCGTCCTTGTTCGGGCCAAAGAACACATCGGCCCAGACGTAACGAGAATTCTCATGGCTGCGCATGAAGAAACCCGGCCCTTCGGTCTTGATCCGCTTGACGGTTTCCCAGCTTTCCATGTCGATCACCGACACGGTGCCATCGGTCAGATGCGGCGTCGCCATCACCGTGGTATCCCCATGTTTCCAGGTGATCCCCGAACCCAAATGCGGCATCCCCGGCAGGTCCAGATCGGCCACTTTCTGCCCGATCACCAGATCGATCACCTGTCCGCCCTCACCGCCCCGAGACGCTCCCATGACATATTCATAGCTCTGGTCGAAAAAGAAATCGTCCAGATAGTCAGGCGTGGTGATCTTGCGCACCGGGAATGGATCTGGGTTCTTGAACTGACCCTCGATGCGGAAATCATGCCCCAGCCCGAATTGCGGCGGGTTGGCCCCGTAGAAGACCTCCCAAATCTCGGGCACGTCTTTCAGCGCCAGCACAAAGCTCTCGCGCGGAGGGGCCTGATAGACGGCCGAAACACGGCTTGGAATGCCTTTTTTACTTTTAACATCAATGACTTTCGCAACCGACAAATCTTCGGTAGACAGCAAGGTCAAAGAGTTCGGCAAATAGTTTGCCACCGCCACCCATTTGCCATCACCTGACATGGCGATGTTGCGGCTGTTCAGACCGGCGCGCACGCGCCCCACCTGTTGCAATGCCCAGATGTCGTATTTCTGCACCCAGCCATCGCGCGACATAATGAAGACATAACGCCCATCCGGGCTGAACTTCGGCCCGCCATGCACGGCAAAGGGTGTCTCGAACCGGTCCAGAACCTCAAACGTATCGCCGTCCAGCACGCTGACATGGTGGTCACCGGTCTCAACCGCCAGAGTGATGTTCATCGGGTCGCTGTCCCAAACGGGCGCGTCCACCGCTATATAGTCTTCGTCCAGAATACGGCTGGCCATGATATCGGCCTCACCCCATTCCGGATCGCTCTCCAGTGGAGATTTCAACCACCCCGCCAACTCTTCGATCTGCAGCGCATTAAGCTCATGCGAAAACGCGGGCATCTGAGTCGCGGTCCGGCCTTCGGCAATCACCGCCGCCACGCGCGGCCCCCGCATCCGTTTCAGTGCCTCAGGGATCAAGGCCGGACCAACCCCACCCAGACGGTTCTCGCCATGACAGGACGCACAGAATTCAGCATAGTCCGAAGGCGCATCCGCCCAGGCTGCGCCCACACTCAGGACCGAACACAGGGCCCCGATCTTCATCTTTTCAAAAATACTCCCGCCGGAGGCTCCTGCACGCACCGCCCGCGCATCGGCCAGGCCAGAAAGGCCAAGGTTTTCAAAAGAATTGATGCGCCGGATCATGGCTTTTCCCCCGGAACGGCGTGACTTGCAGGCGCTCGCCCGCATCTTCGACGCCGATTTCTTGGTTTGACAGATAACAGGCCGGGTCCTCGGCCCACGGATCTCCGGTCAGTTGCAGCGCCCGGATGCGGGTATTGCCGCCGCAGACGTCCTTTAGCTGACAGGCCCCGCAGCGCCCTTTGAGCGGGCGCGGGCGCGTGCGCAGCATTGCAAGCATCGGATCGTCACCGGTCCACAACTCGGAAAACGGTTCTGTTTTCACATTCCCAACCGTGTAATCCGACCAATAGGTATCAGGATGCACCCGACCCAGATTGTCGATATTGGCCACGCCCAGCCCGCTGGAGTTCCCTCCCCACGCGGCAAGATGTTCGCGTACATGGGCGGCTTTGGCGTCGTCGAAATGCGCGCGGACCCAGTTCAGGAAATAACCCGCATCGGCATCATTGTTGCCGGTCACGATGTCCAGCGGGCGTCCACCCGAGGCCGCCTCCCACGCGCGTTCCAGCAGAAGGTCCAAGCCTTTGCGGGTGCGCAAATGCTCGGCATCCTCGCCCCGGTTCTTGTCACCGCGCCCGGCGTAGACAAGGTGAGACAGATAGAACTTGTCGACGCCCTCTTCATCACACAGTTGCAACAGGTCGGGCAGATGATGCTGGGTGCCTTCGGTCAGGCAGAAGCGCAGGCCTACCTTGATGCTGCGTTTCTTGCACTCGCGCACGCCGCGCAGGGCGTCTGCAAAGGCACCTTCGACACCGCGGAACCAGTCATTTGTGGCCCCGATCCCGTCCAGCGAGATTCCGACATAGTTGAACCCCACATCGGCGATCATATCGGCGGTCTCATCGTGGATCCGGGTGCCGTTGGTTGACAGCGCCAGCATCGGCACCAGTTCGCGCGCACGTTTGGCAATGTCGAAGAAATCGAACCGATCCAGCGGCTCCCCACCCGAGAGGATCAGGGCCGGGACGCGAAATTGGCCCAGATCTTCAAGGGTTGTCATGGCTTGCTCGTGGCTGAGCTCACCGGGAAAGGCCACATCCGCCGAGACGGTATAGCAATGGCGGCATTTCAGGTTGCAGCGCCGAGTCAGATTCCAGATCACCACCGGCTTTACAGGGCCGGGGCGGCGTTTGCGCACCGGGGTCGGTTTGACCAGTTGGTGCATGTATTCGGTCAGGCGGAACATGTCTCAGCCTTTCTTCTTCAGGCGCAGTCCGGTCTTTTTCAGGATGCGCGTGGAATAGAGGATATCTTTGGCCCGGCAGGCATCGCCCAGAATGATGGCGATCTGCGCACGCTTTTCTTCGACCTCATCGTGGTCTTTACCGTGCACCATGGCGAACAGGTTATAGGGCCAATCGGGCAGGGCGCGCGGGCGTTCGTAGCAATGGGTGACAAAGGGCAGCGCGCCGATATGTACGCCTAGTTCAGAGATGCATCCGTCCTCAACGTCCCAAACAGTCATGCCATTCGATGTCATGCCCAGTTTGTAGTGGTTCGGAGCAGCGGCGATACGGCGGATCACGCCGCGCGATTTCAAGTCGGCAAGACGGTACAGTAACGCATCCTCGTCCAGCCCCAGCGTTGCCGCCACCTGAGCATAAGGTGCTGACACCAGCGGCAGACCACCTTGCAGCGCCTCGATAATTTCTCTGTCTTTCGCGTCGATCATGCTGCCACCCGGAAGCCAATAAAAAATTCCTGAAGTTTGGGAAACTGCAGGACTGCTATCCCGGTTTCCTGTTCGATGGCCTCGGCTGCGGTTGCGATCCCTTCGGGTGTTTCGGTCGCCAGAACGAACCACATATTCAGCCGGTGCGTACGCTCATAATTATGCGCGACCTCCGGATGCGCATTGACTTTGGTCAGGACGATTTCGAAATCCTGCGGAGGGACGGCCATCGTGCACAGGCAGAAGGCCCCGCCCATCGCGGCGGCGTCGAAGAAGGGGCCGAACCGGGTGATCACACGTTCGTCTTTCATTCGGGTCAGGCGGCTTAGCAGTTCGGATTCCGCGATACCCAACTCTTCAGCAATCGCTGCATAGGGGTGTGAGATCAGCGGCAAATCATCCTGCATTCGGTTCAAGATCGCGCGGTCGGTGTCGTCCAGATTCATGCCGCCACCTCTTTCGCCTGAATTAGCGCGCCTGTCTGTTTGAAACACCGGGTCGAGAACAGCACCTTGTTTCGTGCCCCTTCCAGCTCAGGTATCGTTTCTGCCTCGGACAGAACATCCACTGCCTCGGAACGCGACCGGGCGTGGATCATGGAATACAGTCGATAGGGCCAGACACCCTCGACCGGGTTGCGCTCATAACAGAGCGTCACACCGGGATGGGCGGCCAGAGCGGGGCCAGCGGCGCTGACCTGATCGGCAGGCATATCCCAGACAACCATCGCATTGGCGGACCAGCCCAAAGCGCGGTGGCGCACGATGACACCGAGGCGCGAGATGATCCCGGCCCGGTGCAAGGCCTCGATCCGTCCCATCACATCGACTGTGCTGCGGCTCAGGGACCGAGCCAGTGCGGCATAAGGTTCAGCAACCAGCGACAGCCCGGAACTGAGTGCCTGCAACAGGGGCCGGTCGCCTTCGCGCATGGCCGAGCAATCCACTTTGCGAGGTCCGGGAACGTTGCGGTTTTCGCCCGACATACGAAATCCGAGATCGACGTTGAACGGGCGGACAAGCCGCAGGTCCAGTACACGCAATCCGGCGCGGTGGCTGATCCGCGCAAGCGTGTCATTGACATGGGCGCGGTCCGGGCCAGTGGCCACGAACCATAGGTTCCAGTCGTCCTCGCGCTGGTAGTTGTGGTTCACGCCGGGTTCCGCGTCGATCAGGGCAGCAACCTCTTCCAGTCGCGCGTCTGGCGCAGCAACTGCGGCAAGGGTGCTGGCCGATACCGCGCCGGGCGCGATGGTCGCACCCACCCGGGTGATGCGCCCGGTCTTGCGCATCCGCGCCAGCCGGTCGAGTACTTCTGCCTCATCCAGACCAAGCGCGTCGGCCAGAACCTGAAACGGACGCGCGGTTATGGGGAAATCGCGCTGGAACTCATCCAGCAGACGGCAATCGATGGGGTCAGTGATATGTTGCATCGGTTACAGCCCTGTTCTGTGCGCTCGGGCGGTGAAGAAAATGCCGGATGGGCTGTCAGCCTCAATCTCGCGCAGTTTCTCGAAGCTCTGCGTGTCGTAGACCATGACCTTGTTGGCATCGCGCACGCTGATCCAGACCTCGTGCCCGCGTGGAGTAAACTCCATATGCAGCACGGCGGGGCCCGGTTTGAATTCGTGGATGATTTCTTTGGTCACTGAATCAATGACCTGGATCGTATCGTTCAGCGGGTGGGCGAAATTCACCCAGACCTGCCGCCCGTCAGGCCGCGCCATGGCAAAGACCGGCTGGCCATGGGTTTGCGTGCGCCCGGTTTCGGTCAGGGTGTCGGCGTCGATCCACAGAACCTCATGATGGCCAACGGCGGGCAGAACGAATTCACGCCCCGTCAGCGCCCAGCCTTCCAGATGGGGCATTTTATAGACCGGCATATCCTCTTGCCCGCGCCCATAGTTTGGCAACACGCGAATGGGTTCAGGCGTCTCAGACCACAGGTCCAGCGCGGTTAACCCGTCCTCGCCAAAGAGGCCGGTGATATAGGTCCGGCCATTGGCGGTGATCAGCGCGTCATAGGGGTTTTTGCCCATCTCGGGGATCTTGGTGATCGCGGGCGCGCCTGCGGCGAAGTCGGCAATCCAGGTTTCGCCCGTGTCCCACATGGTGAACACGAACCGGCGACCCGGCGCGTCGACCAGACCGATGGTTTTGCTGTCGGTGGGAATGTCGGCGACCATTTCCAACGTGTCCGCATCAAAGACCCGCACGCCGCCGGGTTCATAGTTCGACACAGCGACCAGCTTGCCATCATCCGAAATCGCGCCGCCGATGGCATTGCCAGCCTGCACCACGCGGTTCACGATCTGGCGGGTGACGATATCGACCTTGGTCAGCCCGCCGTCGCGGCCGAACACATAAGCGAAACGCTCGTCGGGCGAATAGACCAGCGAGGCATGGGACAGGTCGCCCAGCCCTTCGATCCTCGCCAGCGCGGCACGGTCGGATTGATCGACCAGAAGGACCGAGCCCTTGGCGCGTTCGATCACAAGGCCCAGATCTCCGGTCGCTTTGGGTTCCGCCTGTGCGGTGGTCATCAGCAGGGTAGCGGCGAGGGTGAGGATAAGCTGTTTCATTGGGCCTCCTGTGCCAGCAGGTAACGGGCGATCCACTCGGCCTCTTCTTCACTGATCAGGGGCCGCCATGGGGGCATCGCGGTGTCGGGGATGCCATCGAGGATCACGCCGGTCAGAACCTCGGCGTCATAATGTTCAAGGGTTTGGGATCGCAGATCGGGGCCAAGGCCGCCCTTCAGCGACAGCCCATGGCACGAGCCGCAATCCTGATGGACAAGCCGTTTCAGGGCGTTGGGGTCGAGCGTGTCGGCGGCGAAGGCTGTTGTGGCCACAAGCACTGCTGTTGTAAGGACAGCGCGCGCGGTCCAACCCCTGTGTCCCGCCGATGGTCGCTGTGCCGGTTTTCTACGGCCAAGCTTAGCCATGAGCCTGCTCCAATAACTCAGCCACAGGCTGTTCCGCATAAAGCGAAACCACCTTGCCGATGATGAACAATGTCGGGGCTTTCAGATCAGCCTCGCGCACATCCGCGGCCAGCCGGTCTAGCCGGGACACCATACGGCGTTCCTCGGGGGTGGTGGCTTTGCCAACGGCCAACACCGGGGTCGAGCCGGGCAGGTTCTCGGTCATCAGCCCCATTGCGATCTGGCCGATATTGGCAACGCCCATATAGACGACCAGCGTCGAGTCGGGGTCGGCCAGGCGTTTCCAGTCCAGATCCAGCACCTTGTCGGCCTGCCGGTGCCCGGTGACATATTGCACCGAGGTCGCCAGCCCGCGATGGGTCAGCGGTACGCCGGTCGAGCAGGACGCGCCCTGAGCCGCTGTGATCCCCGGCGCGTATTCAACCGGGATGCAGTTTGCCATCAGATACGCCGCCTCTTCCGAGCCACGGCCAAAGATCATCGGATCGCCGCCCTTTAGACGCGCAACCGTGTGACCGGCGCTGGCTTCTTCGACGAGGATTTGGTTGATGCGATCCTGCGGCACGGTGTGGCATTTGGGGGCCTTGCCCACCGGGATCAGCCGCGCACCTACCGCGTGCAGGTTCAGGATATCGGCCGAGACCAGACGGTCGTACACCACCACATCCGCCTCTTGCAGCATTCGCAGGGCGCGCAGGGTCATCAGTTCGGGGTCGCCGGGGCCTGCGCCAATCAGAAAAACCTTACCGCTCATGTCTACACTCGCTTGTTCTGGAACTCTGCCGCGCCCGGTCCGTCCGGCAGGTCCTGCGAACAAAGGGGCAGGACGGAGGACGTAGCTGGGTGAACCGGGCGTGTCATGGGGGCAGACTGGCGGAATCGAAAACAAACCTCCTTGACTAAAGTTAAGGAGCGCGGGTTTTGCGCCCGCGCTCCTTTATCGTGCCTGTATGACTGCCCCAGGCTCAGGGTTCGACGGTGATCATTCCGATCATGTTCTGCGTTTCCCAATGCGGCCCGCACAGGTAGTCTTGCGGACCGGGGGTGAGAAAGGTCAGATCAACCGATTCCTCGGGAAACAGCCGGTCGCTTTCGGGTTCGCTGCCATCCTTTAGCAGGACCGAGTGGCTGGTGCGTTTGTCGACGTTTATCCAGCGCACCGTTGTGCCTGCCTTGACTGTCAATTCGACCGGGCAAAAGAGGTATTTGTACATCAGCACCACCTCGGCATCTTCAACGGCGGACGAGGGCTGGCCAAACAGTTCGACATAGCGTTCCTCGGCTTCGGCGCAGGTGGCGGCGATGTCGTCATCCTCCGCCAGCGCGGGTGATGCCAGAAGCAGCAGGGCAGGAAGAAGGTTTTGGGGTTTCATCGACCTCTCCTTTGGGTTGGGAAGGGGCCGGATGATCCGGCCCCGATCCGTTACTGTTTGACCACGTTGATGAAGGCGCTGTCATCGTCCAGCGCCAGGCTGGTATCCAGCGTCACGTGGTGGAACCGCGCGGCGGCAAAGTCATCGTGGATGGCAAAGCCGACGGTGTAGGTCTGACCGGCCTCCAGCGGCACGTCACCGGCTGCGCCCGAGTTCAGCGGGCGGGTAAAGACCACGGTCCACATGCCTGCATCCAGGCTGGCCGAGGCGGCGATTTCACCGTCATTGACCACGCGCTGTTCCAGCAAGTAGCCATTGGTGGCGCTGCCGTCCGCATAAACCCGCATCAGGTCCAGATAGGTGCCGTCGGCCAGGTATTGCTCGATCTGTTCAGCCGCCTGCAGCTTGTCCCAGCCACCCAGCGCCTTGCCGCGTCGGCCTTTGATTTCGACCTCGGTGCGGCTTTCGCTGATGTATTTGGTCACCGTATCCTGCGTAGTCAGACGACCCGAGACATCCCCGTTGGCGGCAATCGCCTCGGCACCCGGATCAAAGGGCATATAGCTGTTGTCGGCGTGGCACGAGGCCCAGCACCCCACCTGATCACCCAACTCGATCCCGGTGCCGGTGATCATCATGGCAACCTTGATCTGGTTGTCGGGGTCCATCTTGCCACCGTCAACAAACGGTGCCGGGTTGTGGCCCGCATCCGGCCATTGCAGGCGGATGTAGAGGTTTTCATCATCATGCGCGGCCTGAATGGTTGCGTCGATCACGCCGCGTTTTCCGGGGATCGGCGTTGGTTCCAGCTCGCCACCAGCCACGATCTTGTTGCCGATCGCATCCAGTTCGGCGGCGTGACAGGTGGTGCATTTGTCGCCACCCTTGGTCAGCGGTCGAGCGCCCCCATGCGACCTGCCGTTCTGCACCCATTCGAACGAAGCCTGACCGGGATAGAACAGTTTCATATCCGCACCCGGTACAGCCGCCCAATCGACATTCGCGCCGACATCACTGCCACCACTGACAGGTGCGGCGGCCTCTTCACCCGCGGCCTTGGCGCGTTCTTCGGCCACTGCGGCGTCAACGGCTGCGGCGATCTGCGCCTCTACGGCTTCTTGCTGTGCTGCGCGGGCGGCTTTCTCGGCTTCGGCTTCGGCAGCTTCCTTGGCTTCGATCCGCTCAAGGCTGGCCAGGTATTCTGCCGGGATCTCGCGGATGAAGTCGGGGTTTGGCGCCTCTAGCTCCTCCAGATATTCATCGGTTGCGCGATCGCGGATGTTCGAGTGCGCAATCCCCTTGTGGCAGTCAATACAGGTCTGTCCGGCCTCCATCGCATTCAGGTGTTGCCGACGCGCACGTGGTTTCTGAAACTCGGGCATCATCGATTCAAAGTCGTGACAGTTCCGGCATTCGCGCGAATCCGAGGCTTTCATCCGCTCCCATTCGTTCATCGCCAGATGGATGCGCTTTTCTTCGAACTTCTCGGGTGTGCTGATCGTGCCGACCGCTTTGCCGTAAAGCTCTTTGGTCGCTTTGACCTTGCGGATCATCTTGTGTGTCCAGTCCTTCGGCACGTGGCAATCGGAGCAGACTGCGCCGACGCCCGATCGGTTCACATCGTGGATCGTGCCCTTGTATTCCTCATATACGTAATCCCGCATCTCGTGGCAGGACAGGCAGAAGGGTTCTGTGTTGGTGGCTTCCACGACGGTGTTGAACCCGCCCCAGAAGATGATGCCGCCAGCAAAGGCCGCAGCAATGCCGGCCACGGGCATTCCCCACAGGAAATACCGGCGCCAGATTGGTTTTTTCTTTTCCGGTTCCGAGGTCATATCCGGGCTCCGTATTGGCTTGTCTCACTGGTCCGGCATGTCAGGGCCGGTGCGTTTTAGCTGAGGGAAAACGAAGAAAGGGCGGGCGAGGGGCCCGCCCTTTCCGGTTTCGATGGCAACCTCGTCAGGTGACGTGGTTCGACCGGTTGTAGACGTTGAACTTGCCGGTGGGCGCAAACAGACCCTTCACGCGGGCTTTCTCTTCCAGCGTCTTGGCGTCGAAGATCACGATCTCGCCGTTTGGCTCTTTCGAGGTCGATCGGTTCCACTTGGAAACCCAAACCTCGGTGCCGTCCTGGTTGAACTCGAAGTGGACGGCGACGTTGCCTTCCTCCTCGGTGATCTGGATCGTTTTCACGATCTCACCAGTGGCCTTGTCGATGACCTGCACCGATTGCTGGATCTCAGGCTCGGGGTGCTTGGTCTGGTCGGCCCAGATATAGTCCGAGTTCGGGTGTGTCCGAATGAACAGACCGGGTCCGTCGGTTTCTACCTCGTAGCAGACCTTCCAGGCATCATCCGGGCGGCCTTCGGGGTCGTTGCCCCAAACGGTGACCGTGCCTTCGCCCAGGTGGGTTGTACCGGCAACAGGGCCGCAATTCGGGTCATCCCAGTTAGCGCCCGGGCCGGGGTGTGGCAGCGGCGCGGTATCGATCAGCGCTTCCAGCTTGTGGGTCTCGGTATCGACCACGACCATCTTGTTCGACGCGTTTGCGGCGATCTGGAAATACCGGCCTGTCGGGTCAAAGAACCCGTCATGCAGGAACTTGGCACTGTCGATCTTGTCGATCCGCAAGTTGTCCAGATCGGAGTAATCTACCTGCCAGAGCTGACCAAGTTCCTTGACGGCCACGATCCATGTGGGCTCGTTCGGGGTGGTGTAGATGGCGGCCACGCGGGCCTCTTCCACATAATCCCCATCCACGTTGTAGCCGCGGGTCGAGACAACCTTTTTCGGTTCCATGGTTTCGGCGTCAACGATGGCGAAATGAGGGGGCCAATAGGCGCCACCGATGACGTATTTACCGTCACCCGATACGGCCACGTCGCGGGCGTCATAGCCAATGGTGACCTCGGCCACGAGCATGTTCTCGGGGTTCTGCCACAGGTCGATCTTGGTCATCTTGCCGTCGCGGCCCATCGTGTACCAGAAGCGGCCCGGATTTTCCGGCTCTTCCAGCTTGTGATGCTCGGACGCTTTCAGAACGTGCACCGCATAACCGGTCGGGATATGCGCCAGCACTTCTTTGGTGTCACCGTCGATCACCGCTACCTTGCCCACGTCACGTTCGATGACCACAAAGAAGTTTTCCCAGTTGCGGCCATGCAGCGGCTCGGATGGATAGTCTTCTGGTTCGACATAGACCTTGCGGGTCGCCATCATCTGCTCAAGCGACATTTCCGGCGGCTTGGGCGGCTCCATCTGGATGTAGGTCGCCATGTCGCGAATCTCGTCCTCGGTCATCACGTCCGAGAAGTTGTTCATACCGCCTTCGGTTCCCCAGGCGATGATTTTCTCAAGCCGTTCCTGACCCAGTTTCAGGGTGCCGGATTCGGTCACGGTGCCATCGGCATTCGTGGTTTTTACCGACGGTTCGAGGCTCTTGCCTGTCGCACCTTTGCGCAATACGCCGTGGCAACCGGCGCAGCGTTCAAAGTAAAGTTGTTTGGAAGACTCAAAGGCTTCGTCGCTAAGTGTCGGACCTTCTGCGAATGTTGGCGCGGCGACGCTGCCTAGCAGCATCGCCAAACCGACCCCGAAGGCGCGGCCAGTTTTGTTGTAGCTGATTCCAAGTGACATGATCACTCTCCATTTGCTGGTGAGGCGGTCCAAGGGTGCGGCATTGCGCGTTTGTCATCCTTGACGAAAGTCAACGGAACCGGCGCAAACTGCGCCGCGCGGCGAATTTTTTGTCAGTAAAATAAGGGTTTTTGAGTTATCTTTTGGCTTGCTTGATTTCCGTTAAGTAGACAGCCAGCGATATTCGATAGGCTCAACCTCGCAGTCATAAAAACCAAGGAGAGCAGGCGTGTCGGCAGTCATCGCGCGGGTTTTTGGCGAAGGATTTCGGGTCTTTTTCCTGTCAGCCGGATTATACGGTCTGTTTGTTGGCGGGGTCTGGGGTATCTGGCTGATGGTCCAGACCGGGGCCGTCGCCTATTCGGGCACAAGCTATGCGATGACCCCACCGATGTGGCACGCACACGAGATGATCTTTGGCTATGCCACCGCCGCGTTGGGGGGCTTCTTCCTGACCGCTGTGCCAAACTGGACCGGGGCACCTGACGCGCGCGCGCGGTTCATTGCGCTGGCTGCGGGTCTTTGGCTGCTGGGGCGTCTGGCGATGTGGGTTTCGGCAGATTTGTCGCCCGTTTTGGTCGCAGTGTCCGATCTAGCCTTTGTGCCGATTCTGGCGGCGAAGATCGCGACTCAGCTGATCCGGCGCCCCAAGCCGCAGAACATGGTGTTCCTGCTGCTGCTCAGCCTGATCTGGATTGCCAATCTGCTGACGCATCTGGAATGGATGGGAATCACCGATGACACGCTCAACACCGGTCTGCGCGCAGGGTTGCTGACCCTGTGTTCGATGATTGCGATTCTGGGGGGCAGGATTACCCCGGCCTTTACCCGCAACGCCATGAAACGCGAGGGCGCACCGCAAGAGGCGTGGCCGGTATCCGTGGCAGTGTTCGACAAAGCCAGCATGATCGTCGCTTTACTTTTGCCGATCAGCGCGCTGATCCTTGGGGTCGGCCCGGTGACCGGCTTGTTGGCCTTGGTTCTTGGCGTTCTGCAGATCCTTCGCATGGCGCGCTGGCGGTCGCTTTGGGCGCTGCGGCAGCCGATCCTGATCGCGCTGCATGTCGGACTTGGAATGCTGGCCTTGGGCCTGATCCTGTGGGGCCTGTCGCTGCTGGGCATTGGCAATGAAATCGCGGCGCTGCATGTGCTGGGGATCGGCTGCGTCGGTGGCATGACCTTGGCAGTCATGAGCCGCGCCGCGTTGGGCCACAGCGGGCGCGCCCTGGTTGCGCCGACGCCGATGGCGGTGGCATATGGGCTGATGGCGCTGGCCGCAATTCTCAGATGGGTAGGGTCCGATCTGGGCGTTGGCTATCTGACCGCGATGCTGTTGGTCGATGGGCTTTGGGTTGCGGCCTTTGCGCTGTATCTAATCGCCATGTGGTCGGCTCTGACCGGCCCGCGAGCGGCCTGAATATTCAGATATTCCGCGGTTTTATCCATTCCCGGCCACAGCCTTGACTTTCGTTAAGGCACCAAGACAGCGCAACCGCCATTGTCATCACACTAGCTAATCTGCGCAAAGGAGAGCGCAATGCGAGAAGTCATGACAAAGAGCATGGCTCGCAACATATTCTATGGCGGGTCACTGTTCTTCATCCTCATCTTTCTGGCCCTGTCGGCCCATTCACACTTGTATATTGTCAACTCCGAGAACTCGGCAAAGCTTGATGAAAGTGTGGTTCGCGGCAAGCATGTCTGGGAAAAACACGCCTGTATCAACTGTCACACCATTCTGGGCGAAGGGGCCTACTTTGCTCCCGAAGTTGCGAATGTGATGACCCGCTGGGGTGTGCTGGACGACCCGGAATCAGCCTTTGAATCCCTAAAGGGCTGGATGGAAGCACAGCCGACCGGCATTCCCGGTCGCCGGCAGATGCCCAATTTCAACCTCAGCGACGAAGAGCTTCGGGACCTGACCAACTTCCTGATCTGGACGGACAATATCGACGCTCAGGACTGGCCGCCGAACGAGGCAGGCTGAGAAAGGGACAAGGACAATGAAATACGAATCCCAAAAAATCGCCTATGCCTACTTTGCGGTAGCCATGGCCCTGTTCGCGATACAGGTTATCGGCGGCCTGCTGGCCGGTCTGATCTATGTATCCCCCAATTTCCTGAGCGAGCTTCTGCCGTTCAACATCGTGCGGATGCTGCACACCAACTCTCTGATCGTCTGGCTGATCCTTGGGTTCTTCGGTGCGGCCTATTTCCTGATCCCGGAAGAGGCCGAGCGTGAGATCCATTCGACCAAGTTGGCCTATCTGCAGCTGATCATCCTTGTGGTCGGAACGCTGGGCGTGGTGGTCACCTATGTCTTCAACCTGTTCGAAGGCAACTGGTTGCTTGGTAAAGAGGGGCGCGAGTTCCTTGAGCAACCCAAATGGGTCAAGATGGGCATCGTCGTTGCCGCTCTGATCTTCCTTTACAACGTGTCGATGACCGTTCTGAAGGGCAAGAAGACCGCCATTACCAACATCCTTTTGTTGGGACTGTGGGGTCTGGCGCTGCTGTTCCTGTTTGCCTTCTACAACCCCGGCAACCTGTCCTTGGACAAACAATACTGGTGGTATGTTGTCCACCTGTGGGTCGAAGGCGTATGGGAGCTGATCATGGCCTCGATCCTCGCCTACCTGATGCTCAAGCTGACCGGTGTGGATCGTGAGATCGTCGAGAAATGGCTCTATGTCATCGTCGCCGCCGCGCTGTTCTCGGGCATCCTTGGCACCGGGCACCACTATTACTGGATCGGTACGCCCGGCTATTGGCAGTGGATCGGGTCGATCTTCTCAAGCCTCGAAGTGATCCCATTCTTCGCGATGATGGCCTTTGCCTTCGTCATGGTCTGGAAGGGCCGTCGGGACCACCCCAACAAGGCCGCTCTACTGTGGTCGCTGGGCTGTGCCACTCTGGCCTTCTTCGGCGCCGGTGTCTGGGGCTTCCTGCACACGCTGCATGGGGTGAACTACTATACCCACGGCACGCAGATCACTGCCGCCCATGGTCACCTGGCCTTCTACGGTGCTTATGTCTGCCTTAACCTGGCGATCTTCAGCTATGCGATGCCGATCCTCAAGAACCGCGATCCCTATAATCAGGTTCTGAACATGGGCTCGTTCTGGCTGATGACCAGCGGCATGGTCTTCATGACCTTCGTGCTGACCTTCGCTGGTACCGTTCAGACGCACATGCAACGTGTTGTAGGTGACTACTTCATGGATGTGCAGGATCAGGTCGCCATCTTCTACTGGATGCGCCTTGGCTCTGGCATCGTCGTGGTCCTTGGGGCGCTGCTGTTCATCTACTCGATCTGGGTCCCCCGGAAAGAGATCATTGAACCCGGTGCAGCTGAAACACCTGCGGAGTGATGGATATGGACGGCTCCATGAAACTGAATGAGGGGGCGGCAAACGCCCCCTTCTATCTCGCCCAGGGCGATGAATGCGATGTGTTCACCGCCGCTTACAACAACGACTTGCCTGTCCTACTGAAAGGCCCGACAGGTTGCGGCAAGACCCGCTTTGTGGCCCATATGGCCGCTAGGCTTGGCCGCCCGCTTTACACCGTGGCCTGCCACGACGATCTGGCAGCTGCCGACCTGATCGGGCGCTATCTGCTAAAAGGCGGAGAAACCGTCTGGGTTGATGGCCCCCTGACCCGCGCGGTGCGCGAAGGCGCTATCTGCTACCTTGATGAGGTGGTCGAGGCCCGCAAGGACGTGACCGTCGTGCTGCACCCGCTGACCGACGACCGGCGCATCCTGCCGATCGACCGTACCGGCGAAGAACTTGAGGCAGCGCCCGGCTTCATGCTGGTCGCATCCTATAACCCCGGATACCAGAATATCCTGAAAACCCTGAAACCCTCGACCCGTCAGCGGTTTATCTCGCTGGAATTCGACTTTCCATCGCCCGAGATGGAGGCCGAAGTCGTCGCGCAGGAAAGCGGGCTGGCGCTGGAACGCTGCAAGCCACTGATCCGGCTGGCGAACAAGTTGCGCGGGCTCAAGGGTCAGGACCTTGAGGAAGGCGTCTCCACCCGTCTGGTCGTTTATGCCGCGACGCTGATCGCGCAGGGCATGTCCACCGACCGCGCCATCCTCGCCGCTATGGTTGAACCTCTGACGGATGATGAGGACATCAAACGCGGGCTCCTCGATCTTGTCACGGCTGTCTTTGGGTGAGGCCGGCCGATGGTCAGGATCGATTTTGAGCCATGGGAACCCGAAGAAACGATCGGGAAACTGTGGCACACCCTTGCCAGCCGCCTCGATGCACCTGAGGTGCATGTTGGAGCCGCGGTCGACCTCTCAGAGGTCGCGGGGCGGCTGGCCGTCCTCTTCCGAGGACTTGGGGGTAGCCCGGGCGTTGAATTGCGCCCGGTCTCACCCGAGATTTCACGCCACCGCCTGAGTTGGCGTCGCAAACTGGCAACCGAGGCCGAGTTGATGCCGCGCGCGTCCTTCGACGGCGAAGTTCTGCGTCTGCCCGACCGGCTTGCCGTATTCCCCGCGCGTGAAGCCAACGGCGCGCTGTATGTCTGGCTTGCCGCTGCTGCCGCCCATGCCGGAACACGAATTGACGAAGATGATCCACTGCGCGCCGATCTGCGCGCGTTGATGGCAGCGCAGGACATGGTCGCAGCGACGCTCGACGACGCCCCCGGCCTGCGTCCGCTTTATACCGAGCTTTGCAAAGGTGTCCTACATCAACGCGATATTCACGGCCTTCCCCCTGTTGAGGCCGCAGTGGAAGAACTGATCCGGCACAAGCTGGGCGACCCCGCGCCGCTGTCTGAGAAAGCTGAACAGCTACTGGCGCTGGACGATGACCTGACCGCCCCGCGTGGCTATCAGCCGATGCGCCCGGTGCCCCTGTGGCCCGAACTGCGCGCCGTTGGCTTTTCCGAACATAACGAGGTCGAAAATCCCGACACCGAAGGTGAGCCCGAAGAATCGGGTGAGAAAACCCACCGCGCCCGCCGCCGCAAATCGGATCAGGCGAACCGCAGCGACAGTTTCATCCTGCATAAGTTCGAAGCGATCCTCAGCTGGGCCGAGTTCCTGAATATCAACCGCCGCATCGACGACGACGACCCCGATAACGCCAGGAAAGCCGCCGATGATCAGGAAGAAATCGGGTTGGGGCAGATCTCCAAGGCCCCGCCGACCAAGCTGAAGCTGCACTTGGACCTCGCGCCCGAGGACGTGAACCGCGAACGTCTGTCTGGCCGCATTCTATATCCCGAATGGGATGTGCGCACCGGGCAGTACCTGCCGGACCATGTGAACGTATTGCTGTCCGATGCCGACATCCGCGAGGATGCGGCTGAATTCGGCAAAGACCCCGCCACCGCTCGTCGCATCCGCGCCGTCAAACGCCAGTTCGAGGCGTTGCGCCCGGGCCGTGTCATGACACGTGGTCATCTGGACGGTGATCAGCTGGATATCGAAGCTGCCGTGCGCGCCGAAACCGACCGCCATGCCAGCGGCGAAGGCAATGAACGCATCTGGATGCAGTCCCGTCCCGAGGCGCGCGATCTGGCGGTCTCGATCCTGCTGGACGTCAGCCGGTCGACCGAAAGCGCCGTCACGGGCCGCGCCGTGATCGACATCGAACGCGAGGCGCTGGCCGCTTTGGCGTGGGGCCTGAACGCCTGCGGAGACGATTTCGCCATCCACGCCTTCAGCTCGCTGAAACGCCAGCGCGTCTATGTGCAACGCTGCAAGCGGTTCGATGAGCCGATGGGCACCAAAGTTGAACAACGCATCGCGTCGCTGCGCCCGGGCCACTACACCAGGCTGGGCGCTGCGATCCGCCATTGCTCGGCCGATCTGGCGGGCCAATCCCGCAAACGTCGTCTGCTTCTGGTCATCACCGATGGCAAACCCAACGATCTGGACCACTACGAGGGCCGGCACGGCATAGAAGACACCTGCATGGCCGTCCGCGAAGCGCGCCGCGCCGGGCAATCGGTCTTTGGCGTCACCATCGACAAAACCGGCAAAAGCTGGTTCCCGCGCATGTTTGGTCAGGGCGGTTTCGCCGTCATCCCCGATCCGCACCGCCTGACCATGGCGCTGCCGCAGATATACCGCCAACTGGTCGGCGCATGAGCGACACATCTCTGATCGATGAGCTTCCGGGCGAGTTGTTGATGTGGGTGCTGATCATCTCGGAACTTCTGGTCTTCGGCGCGGGGCTGATCGCCTTCATGGCAGTGCGCCTGACCGATCCGGTGGGCTTTGCCGAGGCGCAATCGCATCTTTATCGCACTGGCGCGGCGCTCAATACCGCCGTCCTGATTACGTCCGGCTACCTCGCCGCGCAGGCTCTGCAATGGCGGCAAGCCGCGCGCCGCGCCGCCGCCCGAATGGCGCTGATCGCGGCGGCTGCGCTGGGCGTTTTGTTCCTGATCATAAAAGGCGCGGAATATGCAGGCAAAGCCGCGCAAGGCATCACCTACGAAACCCACCCGTTTTTCCTGTTCTACTATCTGCTCACCGGCTTTCACGCCGCCCATGTGCTGGCTGGCATTGCCATCCTGCTGCTGGTCGCTTGGCGCGACGATCCCCGGAACATCGAGGCAGGCGCGCAGTTCTGGCACATGGTCGATCTGGTCTGGATCATGCTGTTCCCCGTGATCTACCTATTGGGATAAACGCGATGCCCGCCGCTTCATCTTTTCAAAAATACTCCCGCCGGAGGCTCCCCAACGTGCTCGCACGCGCATGGCTTGCCCTTCTCGCGCTCAGCATCGTATCCGCGATCCTGACGCTGCTGCCGATATCCGCCAAATTCCTTGGCGCTTGCATCCTGATCCTGGCGCTAGTCAAATCCCGCATCATCCTTGCGCGTTACCTCGAACTTGCGACCAGCCTCGCCTGGCTGCGCGGCTTCACCCTGGTGCTGACGGGCTTCGCGCTGACCGTCTTCGGCCTTTATCTGATCTAAAAAAAAAGCCGCCCCGACGGGGACGGCAGTCTGCAAAGCAAAGGGAGGCTTTGATTATTGGGCCGCCATCGGCAACCGCGCAATTTGGCAGCGTTGCCACAGGACCGACAACGCACCAACCAGATGGTCGATATCTTCATCCGTGTGCACGGGCGACGGTGTGATCCGCAGGCGCTCGGTGCCTTTCGGTACGGTGGGATAATTGATCGGCTGGATATAGATTCCGAACTCCTCCAGCAGCGTGTCCGAGATGAATTTGCATTTCACCGGGTCGCCCACCATCACCGGAATGATGTGGCTGGGGTTGGGCAGATGCGGGATACCTTCCGCATCCAGCCGCGCGCGCACCTGAGCGACGCGGGCCTTCTGCAGGTCGCGCTCGGCATTCGACTGCTTCAGATGCCGGATCGACGCCGCGGCCCCTGCGGCAATCGAGGGGGGCAGGGCGGTGGTAAAGATAAAGCCGCTGGCAAAGCTTCGCACAAAGTCACACAGCGCAGCAGAGGCCGCGATGTAGCCACCAACCACGCCAAACGCCTTGCCCAATGTGCCCTCAATCACGGTCAGTCGATCCATGAGACCTTCACGCTCGGCAATACCGCCACCGCGCGGGCCGTAAAGACCGACCGCGTGAACCTCATCCAGATAGGTCATCGCACCGTATTTGTCGGCCAGATCGCAGATCTCTTTGATTGGCGCGATGTCACCGTCCATTGAGTAAACCGATTCAAAGGCAATCATCTTGGGTGCATCCGGGTCGGCGGCGGCCAGTTTCGCCTCAAGATCATCCAGATCGTTATGCTTCCAGATCACCTTCTGTGCCCGCGAGTGCCGGATGCCTTCGATCATCGAGGCATGGTTCAAGGCGTCAGAAAACACGATCAGGCCAGGAACTTTCGCCGCCAGAGTCCCCAGCGCCGCCCAGTTCGAGACATAGCCCGAGGTGAACAGCAGCGCGGCTTCTTTTCCATGCAGATCGGCCAGTTCCGCCTCAAGCAACACATGGTCATGGGTGGTGCCGGAAATGTTCCGCGTTCCCCCCGCGCCTGCGCCGCAACGGTTCAGCGCATCATGCATCGCCGAAATCACCGCAGGGTGCTGACCCATGCCAAGATAGTCGTTCGAGCACCATATCCGTACGTCCCGCTGCACTGCGCCATCGGTTTGGCGCGCATTGGGAAAAGCGCCACAGCGGCGTTGCAAATCGATGAAGACGCGATAGTTGCCTTCGTCCCGAAGGTCATCAAGGCTCTGGTTGAAAAATCGCTCGTAGTCCATGTTGCGGGCTCCCCGGATTACTGGCTTTGGATCAAGCGTAAGGGAGCGTCGCGCCCTGCAACATGACTATTGTCAAGTTGAAGCGCTCCAAAAGCTTCGTGCTATGACGACAGGTTTGACATAGCTTAAAGACGGGGCGGACAGGACAGGGTTCAACGATGACCGGAAAGATACGGGGGTGAGTTCATGTCTCATGAAGCACAAAAGGCAATCGCGCGTCAGTCGCTTCTGCTGCGCAGTTTACCGGATCAGCATGTCGAAACGCTGCTAAGCCACGCAATCTGGCGACAGTATGATCGCGGCGAAACAATATTTTTGCAGGAAGAGACTGCAAAGGCCGTTCATGTCGTGCTGGCGGGGTGGGTCAAACTTTTTCGTATAACGCCGACCGGGTCAGAGGCGGTCGTGAGCGTTTTCAAACGCGGCGACAGCTTCGGTGAAGCCGTTGCCCTGCGGAACGTGCCGTATCCCGTATCGGCCGAGGCCGTGTCGGCCTGCGAAGTGATGCATATCCCCAGCCCGATCCTGATCGCGTTAATGAAAGAAGATCCCGAAATCGGAATCTCGATCCTGGCGTCCACGTTTACCCATCTGCATTCCTTGGTCGCGCAACTGGAGCAGCTAAAGGCGCAGACAGGTGCACAGCGGGTTGCAGAATTTCTGTTAAACCTTTGCGACGACGTAGATGGTCGCTGTGATGTATCGCTGCCCTATGACAAGATGCTCATTGCCGGCCGTTTGGGGATGAAGCCCGAGAGCCTTAGTCGAGCGTTTTCCAAGCTCAAAGCAGTTGGTGTGAAGATCGATCGCAACCACGCTGATATTTCGGATATCGAAGCGCTGCGCAGATACGTGGAGGATGAGCCTGTAAACCTGCGTTAAAGCATTGTTTCTGACTTTCTGCCATGATCACTTCTTTCGGATGTGTTCAAATTTTCTCTCTGCAATGCCGGGTTCGCTCATACTCTTCCCTCTGTTTGACATGAGAACAAACTTCTGACGAAAAAACGCGGGATCAACCTGACCAGTTTCCGACCGACGACGGATTTGAACGCCCTGCAAGCTCGTCGCACTCGGTTTGACGACAAGATCCGCCTTTGAGGTATCCTTTCCGATTGACGATGTTCTTGGGCCTGATTTCCAGAACTTCTTGGAAGGCGTCCATCGTTCAAGCAGTATCAAGAATCTGACAGGGGCACAGGCGGTTGATATTGGTAGTGGTAAAGTCACTGCTATTTGTGAGCTTTTGCATTCTGGCGAGCCTTCTTTGATAACGTTGTTCCCGACAGGAGCGAGATGATGGTCGATATTCGAACCCAAGCCTGGCTGGACGATAAGTTCATCTATGGCGGAGGCAACGTATATGGCCCGCCCCGATTAAACGAAAAGATTGACGCACGTGGTGAATAGGCCGAGTGCTTCCGTATGAATTTAGAGCATGGATTGGCCGAAAGAGAGCATACGGCTTCGAAAAATGAGGATCGCAAAGAGATCAGATTTGAAACGGATGTTGAGTTTTATGACTATCTCGCAAACCCAGACTTTGGTCTGAAATTCCATCAGACGTTCGCTTGTCGATACACTCCGCAAGATGGTTCAAACTGGCAAAGAACAGCCATGGAGAACCCCGATGAAGATTTCCCATCTACTTATGACCACTTCACTTTGCGCTGTTGCGGCAGTTCCCTTGCTGGCACAGTCGCGCACATTCAGCTCTGTTGATACCAACGGAGACCGGCAACTTTCGCTTGAGGAGCTTGAAGAGGCGTTTGGGCGTCGTGGTGCCAGAGGTATCCTAAGCCGCAGTGATCTTGACGGCGATGGTTTCGTATCCGCACCAGAAATTCAGGTCTCGCAGGATGACGAACGTGATGATGACGAAAGCGACGAGCGCGATGATGACGAAAGCGATGAGCGCGACAGCGACGAAGGCGACGAGAGCGGCAGCGACGAAGGCGACGAGCGCGACAGCGACGAAGGTGACGAGAGCGGCAGCGACGAAAGCGACGAGAGCGACAGCGACGAGGGTGACGAGAGCGACAGCGACGAAGGCGACGAGAGCGACAGCGACGAGGGTGACGAGAGCGACAGCGATGAAGGCGACGAGAGCGACAGCGACGAGGGCGACGAGAACGACAGCGACGAAGGCGACGAAAGTGGCAGTGACGAAAAAGACGATTGATGATTATCATCGCTGGAAAGTAGCTTGAACATTTCAACGTGACGGATGTCCGCTTTCACGAAACGGGTATCCGCAATTCAAAACAAATTGCGACCATGACACTGATCGAACAGACCAAATATGAGAAGCTGTTCTCGACGCCACTATTTTCCTTTGAGGTCAAAGGATACGAGACCATTAATGCCGACTTGATCAAAGAGGGAAAGCGCCTACGCGATCAGAGTGATGGCACTACAAAGTCAAACAGGGGTGGCTGGCATTCGAAAGGCAATCTGCTCAATGAAAAAGCGCAATGCTTCTCGTATTTGTCGGTCATGTTGGAAACAGCGGTTCTTCAGGCCACGCGGCGTATCAGCAAAGTCGACCCAGATACCCTTGATCTGAAACTGTTTGCTTGGATGAATATCAATCCCGTTGGCGCTTTTAATGCGCCGCATACGCACCCAGGAGCGCATTGGTCAGGGGTGTACTATGTATCGCAGCCAGAAGTTGATGATGAGAAAGCTGGCCGCATCGAGTTTCTGGATCCGCGAAGTGATCTGCCGAACTGGCGTATCCTGAAGGCATCAGCTTTCAATCTGAAGAAAAGTCTAAAGCCGCAGCCAGGCGAGATGGTCCTGTTCCCCTCGTATCTCGTACACTGGGTCTATCCAAATATTGCAGATGACGAGCGGATCAGCATTGCATTTAATGCGACATTTTCGAAAAAATCCAAGAAAGGCTGACCCTAGGCGTTGTTTTGGCGCTCGAACGCTTTGTGGGCGATAAGTGCTGCCTCAACTCGATTTCGGGCATGGAGCTTTTCAAGGATAGTGGTCATGTAATGTTTCACGGTTTTTTCCTGAAGCCCAAGAACGTCGGCGACCTCTCTGTTGCTCTGACCTGTTGCGACTAGCCGTAGAATGTCTTCCTCCCTTTTGGTCAGGTCATCCAAGGGTGAAGCGGCATTTCGTTCCTTTGTCATGAAAGTCAACATCTTTGCCGCCAAACTTGGGGTAACATGTGTCTCGCCTTTGGCAACGTCGCTCAGGATTGCTCGCAACTCTCGGGCGGACACGCCCTTTAAGATATATGCTTTGGCCCCAAGACGGAGAGCCTCCGAGACATTTTCACCGTCCTCGGAAACGGTCAGCATCGCGACATGTTTCGCAAGGTTCTGAGATGCAATCTGCGCTATCGCTGACAGCCCGCTGCCTGGCATCGACAAGTCGAGCAAGGCTATATCGGGCTTCAAGGATGCGGCGAGTTCGATTGCTTCAATTGCTGTTGCGGCCACTCCAACAACCGAAAATGTCCCATGTTCCTCAAGACTTTTCACAAGACCGTCCCGAAAGATCGGGTGATCATCTGCAACGAGAACAGTTGTTGTCATGAGTGTGCTCCACCATGCGGCAAGGAGAAAACGGCAGTTGTCCCATGCTCGGGTTGCGATTGAACGTTGAGGCGTCCCCCCAAGGGAAGCAACCTGTCGCGTATGCCGAACAATCCTTGCCCGCTATTTTCCTGGAGGGTTGGATTGTCGGTCACGAAGCCGACGCCATCATCTGAAACAGTGACGGTTACGTCGGTTGCTGACTGCTGATATGTCACCGTGACCATCGACGCCTTTGCGTGTTTGTGAGTATTGGCCAGCAGTTCCTGAGTCACGCGGTACAATGCAAGTTTGGTCGGAGCCTCTGCCTGAATGGACGGGTTGTCTCTTGCGTCGAATCTCGCGTCAGCTCCAAAAGCCTTATTATGGTCGCTGACGGCTCTTCTGACTGTCTCCGCTGGGGTCAGAGCGTCAATGTCCGGAAGTGCAAGCCCGCGTGAAATCGCGCGAAGTTCCGTCATTGCATTCGCTAAAGCGTCTCGGATCGTTGTGGCGTCTTCCGTATCATTGAGACCCGCCCCTTCGAGACGCAAAGCCAGAAGCGACAGATGTTGCGCAACCCCGTCGTGCAAATCTAACCCGATCCGTTGCATGACGCGGTCTGCCTGAGATGTCGAACGCGTCGCTGCTGCTGCTACGCGTTCCTTAAGGTCTTTGTTCTTGTTCAGTTGCTGCAATAGATCTTTGCGCTGTCTCTCGATCAGACGACTTCCTGCATGAACTATGCCAAACAGCAGCACGCCGCTGACGAGGAATACCGCTGAAACCATGTACCAAGTTTGTCTGCGCGCCTGCACGAGATCTTCGAGCAGATCCTCAGCGCGACGATAAAATTCGATAACGGTGACAACTTCGCCGTTCACGACATTGCGGATCGGTACGTAGATGCCAAGCAACGGCAACTCTATTGACGCAACATCGGCCAAATCATGCAGCTTAATTACTTCGTACTCGGCGGCAACCTGCCCTTGCCAGGCTTGCGCCAGAGCTGCAGAGATCTGAAACTTTCGGTCTTCGAGCAAAGGATCAAACGAAGCGAGAACTGTCCCATCCCGTGCCCACACTTTGTAAGTAACAACCTGTTCCTGCAGTGTGCCATCGACGAACACCTGACGTAATTCGTCTTTATCGTCCTTCGAGAATGAATCTGAAGTGGTTTGCAGGAATGAAAGTTGCGGAATGAGGCTTTCAAAATAGAGCGCCGCCGCCGCGCCGTAGTTATCTGTAACACCGGCTTCAATTCGCTTGCTGGCCCATGATCCCAATATGAGAGCAGCGCCCAACATAACAAAAAAGCCGAAGGCAAAGAACCTCATTGAGAGGGTGGATTGAGACAACACGTGTTTCAAACGCGGCAGCATGTTGAACAACATGGCCACTAATTATTCACACCACAATCGACTTTGGTCTGATCGCCGGGAGTTCGCTCAAAGCGAGTCAAATGAGGAGCAATCCATTTGCACCACCTTCCCGTGGTCAGCGATGATGGAGAATGCAATGCAAGCCGGTGTACGGCTGAACAGCCTTACGCGTTTGGTTCCAAAGCTAAGTTGTTGTTGCCAGAGGACATGGCTCCGGTCGTTGAAGTCAGATCAAGCTGCGTATGGCAGGTCCTCGAATGGCAACCGTCATTCCCAGAGCGGGCTTCAAGCTACCTGCTACCTAACTCGAAAATGCGTTCGCCTTGTTCATCAATTACCTGTTTCGCTTTGGCGATGCTAAATGTCTCGGCCTGATCACGGCTTTCAAAGACATCCGCCCGGATAACGGAATGCGTCTTGCGATCTCCGTCGATGGTCTTTTCGATGCGGGCCAACAGGCGGTATTTGCCCCCTTCAGAGATCAGGTCGGGGAAGATCTCAAACCCCTTATACGAGACCGGCTCCGGCTCAGACTTGCTGCCACCGCCGAAGAGTTTTGAGAAGAGGGACATGGGGCAACTCCTTTCAATGTCGTTCAGGTCGGAGACCAGCGCCGCTTGGGATCAGGTTGAAGCAAGGTGTTAGACAGCAGCACCGTTCTTCGATCCCATGGAACGCTTTATACTTGGTCTGAATACCCCGAGCCGACCTCAAACACCATTCAACATTTCCACTACTGCACCGGCATCTCGGAGTTTCGCGGCAAGCGCGTTACCAAAAAGGTCTCAAAAAATCACATCGATCAGTGAAAGATTATTCTGGCCTCAACTTCGGTAACATCGTTTGCAGGGTCGCGAGTTCCTGACGCATTGGGTTCCCGAGTGACGACATATCGTCATGAAAGCTGAATGCTTCGATATCCTCGTGCCCTGCAGGACCAACCTCTGCCGGAACTGCAATTGCAAATTCATCAGTCCGAGGCTGGGCCAGCGGAACCACCTCGCCCATATGAGCGGCTGTTTCGACCCGACGGCTCAAATTATGTTCATTGCCTGGAAGGAAGCGGGCGATGATAGATTTTGCAATGCTGGCGTGATCATAAATTCGGCTGCTGATCATCCCTGCCGGTGATCGGGGGGAAACGAAGAAGGTTGGCACACGAACACCCAACATATTCGGCCCTGCTGAATGCACTTTCTGTACCAAACCCAAGGTTTGATCCGCCATCGCACTGCCCGGAGGAGGGACATGATCAAAGAACCCACCGTGTTCATCATAGGTGATAACAAAAAGCGTGTTGCGCCAACCCGGAGTGCGTATCAGGACATTATAAATCTGGGCTATCAAACGCTGGCCGTTGATCATATCTGCACCGCCCGGATGATCATCATTGGCCACCCCCCCGCCAGGGATATCAACAAAGCTTGGTTCAATGATTGTGACTGGCGGCAACCCCGCCAACGCCTCATTCTCGAAGCGTTCAAAGGGCCTGATCCGCCCCGAGTCCAATCGGTGTTTCTTGAACATTCGAAGGAAGGCCACATCACTTTCATAGCAGCGCCAATTGATGTTCTGCTCATCCAGAAGATCGAATAGTGTCGGAGTTTCGATGTAGCCTAGATCGTCATGCGGCAGATCTTCGTTGCGCAGAATTGGTGTAAGGCCACTTAGGGTGCAGAAGCGGTTAGGCCATGTTGGGCCAGGATGCCCTGCAAACCAGTTGTTCGATATGGCGTAATTATCAGACAAGAAATCATAGACCGGCAGCATACCCTGAGTGTTAAAATTCATGATCGATCTGGCGTCCCCGACCACACCCTTCCGCTCCAGTGCGCCCTTGAAAGACGTGCCAAACCCGGTCATGCGCCCATCATCGATCTGGTTCATCACCTCTTCAAATCCATGGGGTGGGCTGGGAAAAAATTTGGTGGTCTGCATCGGACGAGGCGATGCATCGTCCAGACCTGCGATCCGATTGATCTCTACCCCAGTAAGGCCGTTGTAGTTCGGGTCATTTCCGTGATCAGGGTGGGTCCGCCAGCCAAGCGTATGGTCGTAGCTACGGTTTTCCATCATAAGCACAACGAAATGATCGATACGATTCAGATTTTCCAATGATTCATTCGACTGTGGGCCGTCAATGGGTACAGGATTGGCGAGCGGTAGCACAGGCGGTGCGTTGACTGGCAGTTCGTCCTGAACAGAGAAAACCGGCCCCGTCAGGATATCCCAGTCATCGCCATTGACCCGTACACCGTGGAATTCCTTTTCCCGGTCTGCCAGCCGGTTCAACCCAACTTGCAAATATTGTGAAAATTCAAAAGCGAAATCGTCGGCAATCTTTTGCCCCACATTTCGAATGACTTGCGCAAGCGTCGGTATGCGGTCAATCAATCGGTCCCGATTCAAGATCGCCCCGCCGAAACCATTGATCACGTCGATCACACCATTGACGAATTCCCTTGCGACCCCAAGTGTCCGGCTGCTGAAGCGGATATCCGTATCGAAGTCGATCTCTGCAGCCAGAAAGGGCACCAACGGATGATCCCCTTTCAATCCCAACGGGTCGAGGTTTCGAGGCTGCCTGGTACGCATCAGGATAGTGAAGTGGAATTTCAGATCAGAAAGGTTGATGTCAATATCCGTGCCGAGATCAAGAGATATCTCTGGCCCGTTTTCCTCGAACCCGACTGTCAGTGAAAGCTGCGGGAAAGGTCCCTCTCCGTCCGATGCCATGCCCTGGCCGATATCGATCTCAAGGGTAGATAGGTTCACGTCGCCGAAAACATTGAACCCGATATCTTCGGTGATTTTTTGTAACCCGGCCAGCGCTTTGACATGATGATCGAAATCGATCGAAACTTCACTCCCGCGCAGCTGAATACTAAGTCCCAGCCCATCCAAAGTCTGTCGCAGAAGACGCCGCAGCAACGCTATCGGAAGTGTGTGCACTTCAACCGTGCGCCTTTCACGGAATAAGATGCGGCCAAATACCTGCAACGGACGGTTTGAAATATTGGTAAATCGGGCGATCCAGGGACTCGGTGCAAATCCTTCTGCCAACGCAGGAATGTCGTCCACTGTAAAGCTGCGAGCACCGCGATTGCTTACTTCATGGCTGAGCACCGTAGTATTTTGGCCCAGCCCCTTGGGCGGCCGGATCACATTGAGCCGAAGATTGTCCACCGGGTCGATGCCACCAATCACGCCGCCGCCGACCACATCCTGAAGACCGAAATCAGGTTGGGCAGCCAAAGTTGTAACCGGACCGATTGCCGGAGAGACCGCTACCGCGTCGCGAGCGATAGTTGCGCGTGCAGCCATAGACAGCGGTCCGGGATCAAGTCTCGCATCGACAATTGCTTGCGCTCCGACGATGAGACGATTGGGCGATCCGCCGAGGATCACATCATCTGGGGCAACCGAACTGTTCACGGTGATAACACCGGGCCCCTCATCAGGTGAAAAAGGAATAGAAAGCGTCCCACCCGGTTCCAGTACATGATGATCTTCAATCACACGAATAATAGTCAACGATTCTTGCGGCATAGTGGGCTCCAGACAAATGATTGCCGAATCTGCGAAGGATCAAATGGCCCAATCCGGACAACCAATAGAACTAAAAGGTATTTTGCTAATCTAAACTGAAATTGATCGATTACCGAAGTGAATTAATGAGCCCGCCACTGCTCTGATTTGCGTGACCTTCTATGCTGGCATGACCGGCGGATGCCGGTTGTTGGCCTCGTCGTCGCGATTCTGGAGTTGCGCCAGATTTCCGAACATTCGCCACGATTGCAAAACACAGAGGCAACAAACTCACAGCCTGCAGGACGAAGTCGTTGGACGATTTACGTTGCTAAGTGGCGGTTTCCTCCAAACTGAAATGTGCCGCTGACTGACGTTTGTGAAAGTCGACTTGTCCCAATCGGCCCAACGATACTCCAACTCCATTCCTGCGATCTGCGCCATCAAGTCTAACTCGGACGGCCAAACGTACCGGAATGGAATGGAAAGGTACTTGTGCTCAGCACCTCTCATCCAAACGTGGTGTGACGTGCACCGTTGATTTGTCAGGTCGAATTCATCGACGCCAATGTGCTGCTTGTTGCACGAAAATGTTAAATTGTTGGTGCCAAACGGGAGGTGCTGAATTGGCGGAACACGAGTTTCAACGAGAAAGCGCCCACCGTCCGTCAGATGCCGGGCTGCATTCATGAAGCAGGCTGTTTGAGTTGTTTGGGATGTGAGGTTTTCAATCGTATTAAAGACGAGAAAGACCAAGGAAAAAACACCTGGCACATGTGCCTCAGCCATATCGCCCACGACGATGTTCATCGGTGGGCCGGTTTCCTTCTTGCGCAGTTGCTTTACCATGGCCCGAGAAAGCTCGATACCGTGGACGTCGCAACCTGCCTCCGATAGCGGTAGTGCGATCCGACCTGTTCCAATGGCAAATTCAAGAATGCTGCCTCCACCTGCCAATTCGAGAAGGCAACCAACCGTCGCGTCAATCAGGGCTGCGTCTGTGCCTCCGTGGTCTTGGTCGTATGTTTTGGCAACAGTTTCGCCAAAATGGCCATCCGGGTCCATGTCGGTCTCCTGGTTATGACTGGCGTGCAATCACGCTCACGGGCTCATCTTAAACGAGGGATGCGATCGCCGCACCAGCCTCAGATACGGACCCGAAGCTGACATCGGAGGTGGTACAGCGTCTCGCGATGGGATGATCTGTCAACGTCGAGTTGGCGTCGCAGCAGGGCATGGCGGATTGGCGGGCCAGACTGAACACATACATCTCCGATAGATTCATTGCCGACTGCGTCGCGGATGCTTTTGTCTATTCGGGCGCGACCGGGGACAGGATACGGAGCTGGGTCAAGTCGCAGATATGCACGGCATTCGAGGGCCAGATGCACCAAGGGCGTTGTCTGTTGACCGCCGGTGATGGTCGGCCGGTCGTGGTGATCGGCCAGAGTCTGGGCAGCAGAATTCTTCTGGATGCGATGCAAGAGATCGTGGACGATAACAACGCCACCGGCCGTCGCCACGCGCTGGATACGCGTCTTTCCCGCGATCTTCAGCTGATCTTCCTCATATCCAACCAGATTCACTTGCTACGTCTGACCGATAAGATGAACGAGGGGGGACAACCAAGGCGCAACAGAGCTTCTTTGGCTACCTGCAGAATGCCCGCAAACGTAGCGCGGATGCCGATCAGCCCGTGTCGGACCTGCAGGTGGTCGAAATCAGTGACCCGAACAATGTTCTGAGTCTCCGATTTGTCCCGGACAAAGGCAATGACGGGGATTTATCGGTCATGAATGTCATGGTTTCGAACACCTCGACCTGGTTTGGTACGGTGGCGAACCCGGTGGCTGTGCACGAGGACTATACGAAAAACAAGGAAGTGTTGAAGCTGCTTGTCGACGGCCATACCGTCCAATAGCCTGATCGCAATGGGCAGAGGATCGCATCTAAGATCGCGAGGTTCAGATCGTACCCCATTCCAACCCGAATTTGCTCAGGTATTTTCTCAGCCGATCCGCGTCGTTCTGGGTCTTGCGTTTACTACGCGACACCGCGAACAGGGCCCGCCCCGCAGCGCTCAGGCTCGAGGATTTGCGACAGACCCGAATTACTTCGGCCAGTTGCACAAGGTCAAACGGGTCCACATCCGATACAGCGTCGCCCATCACATCAGCGACCAGCTTGAAATCATCGTTGGACTGGGCTGACCGCCAATCCGTTTCAAGCGTCTCGATTTCGGAAGCAACCATCGCCCGGGTGATGCGGCCACGCGGCGCAAGGGTGCACAGCCTGCGGATTGATCCGGAAAAATCACGAAAGTTTCCCGGCCATTGGGTCGCCGGGTCTTTGGCAAAGTCCAGAAAACGCGCACGTGCATCCGAGTTAAACCCGACATGGGTGCCCAAATCCCGTTCACAGCGGTCCAGTTCATGCAGAAGATTGGCCTCTATGTCCTCGGTGCGGTTGCGCAGCGCAGGCAAGGTGAAGCTCCAGGTGTTCAAGCGGGCCAAAAGATCCGGACGAAACCGCCCCGAGGCAGTCAAACTGCGCAAATCCCGATTGGCCCCGGCGATCAGGTGAAACCGGCTTGAGATTTCGTGGTCGGACCCCAACGGGTAAAACCGCCCGGTCTCGATCGCGTGCAGCAGAACCGCCTGCATATTAGGGTTCAACTCGTCCACATCGTCCAGAAACAAGACGCCCCCATCAGCTTCGCGCAGCAAACCGCTGCGTTCAGTCCCCGCTGCACCAAGGTACGAGCGGCGCTGGCCAAACAGCGTTGCTATCGCATCTGGTCCATTCAAGGTTGCGCAGTTGACATGCACCAGTCGGCCTTTGATGCGGCGGCGATCCAGTTTCAGGCTGTGTATGCGTTCGGCCAATTCGGTCTTACCGGTGCCGGTTTCCCCCAAAAGCAGGATGGGTTCGTCCGAGTTGCTGGCGATCAGCTCGATCCGATCGATCAGAGCGTTATATGGCGGATTGCGTGTTTCGATTCCGCCTTTTAGCTGGTCGCTGTATTCGCGCGACAGCTGGTCGAACCGCTGCTGCAGTGCGTTATAGCGGCTGAGATCCAGATCAATAATGTCGAACTTTGGTGCGTCGTCCTTCGGTCCGGGAGGCCCCGTCTGGATCAGCCGCGCCGGGATATGACGGCTTTCGGTCAGCAAAAACCAGCAGATCTGCGCCACATGTGTGCCGGTGGTCAGGTGGACATGATATTGTTCGCGATCCTCGTCAAACCCATAGGCGCGGGCAAAGTCGAACAGCTTGCCGTAGACCTCCTGAAAGTCCCACGGGTCGGTCAGGTCCATGCGGTGCAGCAGTACCTCGGTCCGGGGCGAGAGCTCTTCGATCTCGCGTTTCACCTGATGGGCGAGGCGATTGAACTTGTGATCGTGCAGCAGCTCAAGCCGGTCGACATTGAAATGGTCGTGGATCGTCAGGCTGGGCGTCGGCTTCCAGCGTCGTTTCTTGCCCATGTCCAGTTGCGTACCGAGGAATCCGATGACGATGTTCTTCATGCGCTATCTATTTTTATATTTCACGATCTTTTTGTATCGTACTCTTGGGTGTGAATTTCATCAATAGTCATGATTTATCAAGCAAATCAAATGGTTGCGCTGGTGGTAAGTTTTTCTCTGATCGCAGCCATAGCCATGGCAAAACAATCTCACAAACAAACGAGGACAAAGAAATGGCGAACAAATCCGTGTTTGCATCGATCAAGGGCCGGTTGCTGCCAAAAACAACTGCAAAGAACGCCCATGGCGCGCCGGCTTACGCTTATTCCGATGCCCATGCTCTGGCACAGGTCGCCGTGACCGGCACTTTCGGGGGCATGTTCTATCAGTCGCCGCAGGAAGAACTGGAATACGTTCTGGATGTGGCCGAAGCTGTTGATCCGCGCTTTCTGGCGCAGGCGGCGATCTATGCCCGCCAGTCGGGATACATGAAGGATATGCCCGCCGTGCTGCTGGCCATTCTGGCCCGGCGTGATCCGGTTCTGTTTCGTGCGGCTTTCGCCCGTGTGGTCGATAACGGCAAGATGCTGCGCACGTTTGTGCAGGTCATCCGATCGGGTCAGACGGGGCGCAAGTCTCTGGGATCTGCGCCGAAAGCCATGGTGCAGACCTGGTTGAACACCGCGTCTGACCGAGCGCTGCTGAACGCCAATATCGGGAATGACCCGTCTTTGGCGGACGTGATCAAGATGGTGCACCCGAAACCGGCTTCGGCCGCGCGGGAGGCACTGTTTGCCTGGATCGTCGGGCGGCCGTGCAATCTGGCACGGCTGCCACGGGCCCTGCAGGATTGGATCGCGTTTCGGGAAACCGGCAAGGGTCCGGTGCCGGAGGTGCCGTTCCAGATGCTGACGCAACTGGAACTGTCGTCTGAGCAGTGGGCGCGGATCGCGCGAAAGGGGTCGTGGCAGATGGTGCGGCAAAACCTGAACACATTCCAGCGTCACGGCGTTTTCGGCGTGGCCAGGAACGTGGATCACGTGGCAGCGCTGTTGCGCGACCCGAAGGCTATCACCAAGGCGCGTGCGTTTCCGTACCAGTTGATGGTCGCGGCGCAAAACGTGACCGGCGATATGCCGCGCAAGATCGTGGACGCGCTGCACGATGCGATGGAAATCGCGGTGCAGAATGTGCCTCAGGTCTCGGGCCAGGTTGTCGTGTGCCCGGACGTTTCGGGTTCGATGACATGGGCCGTGACCGGGTATCGCCCGGGGGCAACCTCGGCCGTGCGTCACGTGGATGTGGCGGCGCTGGTCGCGGCGTCCTTCCTTCGCGCGAACCGCGGGTGTCAGGTGCTGCCGTTCGATTTCGATGTACGCGATGTACGTCCCGAGCCGCGCGACACGATCCTGACCAACGCCGAGCGTTTGGCTGCATTGGCAGGTGGTGGAACGAACTGTTCTGCGCCGCTGGCCTGGCTGAACAAACGCGGCCGCGCGCCGGATCTGGTGGTGTTTGTGTCCGATAACCAGTCCTGGGTTGATGCTAGGGGCGGCGGGCAGGGGACGGCGATGTTGAAGGAATGGGAGGTGATCAAGCGTCGCAACCCAAAGGCCAAGCTGGTCTGTATCGACATCGCCCCATACGGGACCACACAGGCGCAGACACGTGCCGATGTGTTGAATGTCGGCGGGTTTTCGGATGCGGTTTTTGACCAGATCGCAGCTTTTGCCGAAGGGAAAACCGGCCCGGATCACTGGGTCGGTGAGATCGAGAAGATCGAACTATGAAAAACGGGTCAGGCAGAATGCCGGTGGGACTACATCGCTGTAACCGATCCGCGCCCGTCAAAGGGCGCTGTCTCACCAACCCTTGTCTGCCTGACCCGAATTGAAAGGAATATGTCTCGGCGAATGCCGGTGGAACTACAGATTGTTAATCTCCGGGTCGCGGGTTCGAATCCCGCTCGCCCGAGCCCCATGGGGACGGGCGGTAGCTCAGTCAGGTAGAGCAGGATGTTTCACCAAACCTTTGTCGTCGAGGCTTCAAAACGAAAGGAATATCCCGGCGAATGCCGAAGGAACTACATGGCTCAACAGGGACAGGTCGAGCGGGTTCAACTCCCCTCTGTGCCGACGCCCAGACGGCAAACGCATCTGCCCATTCAGATGCGGGGCGGGCCTCCCTACCTGTTTCTTCACCCTTTGTCGCCGGGGCCAAAGAAAAGTTGGGCGAATGCCCGCTGACCTACTGGTAGACGCGCCCGAAAGGGAGACATGGACACCCATGTTGTGCTGGTTCGAACCCAGCCCGGAGCAATCCGGTGGCGGAAAATATCGGTTTGCGAACATTTTGTCGCCCATTCAAATTGGGAACGCGAGTAAACGAAGATGACTGAAGAAAACACATTCGACCCCGTGACCGGGGAACATCTGAAAGACTGGGGGCATCGCCCCGGCAAACAATTCCCGTCCCTGCTGGCGCGTGCGAATGAGATGCGGGCCGAAGGGTTTGGGCTGGTGCGTATCCGGCAGGAGCTGGAAGGTGAAATCCCCCCGGTCCCGCCGACGATGGACCTGCGCCCGAGCGGACAGATCTCGTTTCACGAGAATATCGACGCGGGGCATCCGGACGAAGAGGACAACGTCTCAAAGGTGCGCGAGACGATGACGGCGCTGATGCGGACACCCACGATTGAGGCCGGTGCGATTATGCCGGACGCCTGTCCGGCAGGACCGGTGGGAACGATCCCGGTCGGCGGCGTCGCGGCTGCGCGGAATGCGATCCATCCGGGGATGCACTCGGCGGATATCTGTTGCTCGGTCATGATCACGGATCTGGGGAATGCGGACCCCAAGGCAGTGCTGGACGCCGCGCAATCGGTCACGCATTTCGGCCCCGGTGGCCGCCCACAAGGGAAACGTTTCACGACATCGATGAGATTGCTGGACGCGTTCCGCGAGAACCCGTTTCTGGACAACCCCAAATCGCTGCGCATGGCGCAGGAGCATATGGGGACGCAGGGCGATGGAAACCATTTCCTGTTTGTTGGGCGCTCGCGCAAGACCGGGCGGACGGCAATTGTGACCCATCACGGCTCACGCGGGCCGGGGGCGGTTCTGTACAAGAATGGCATGGCCGTGGCCGAACGGTTCCGTAAGGAACTGTCGCCGCAAACGCCTAAACAGAATGCCTGGATTCCGGCAGATACCGAAGAAGGCCGCAATTATTGGGAGGCACTGCAACTGATCCGGAAATGGACCAAGGCCAACCATAACGCGATCCACCAGGCAACGGTCGAGGCCGCGCGCATCGGCGACGTGGGTGAGCGGTTCTGGAACGAGCACAACTTCGTCTTCAAACGGGGTGATCTGTTCTACCACGGCAAGGGGGCGACCCCGGCGTGGGGGGATTATGCAGCGGACGCAACAGGTCTGACGCTGATCCCACTGAACATGTCCGAACCGGTTCTGGTGGTGCGGGGCAAGGATGCCGGGCACGGTCTGGGCTTTAGTCCGCACGGGGCTGGACGAAACTATTCACGTTCCGAACACAAGCGCCGGATGGGTTCAGTGACGCCTGATCAGATGCTGAAGGCTGAAACCGAAGGTCTGGATATCCGGTTTCATGCCGGTGGTGTCGATGCATCCGAGCTGCCATCCAGCTACAAAAGCGCAGACAGCGTCGTGGCACAGATCAAATCTTACGACCTGGCCGAGATCGAGGACTATATCGATCCGTATGGCTGTATCATGGCCGGAGATGTGCCCTCGTTCTGGAAAGCCAAGAAAAAGGGACGTCGGTGACCTGCCGACGTCTTCCGCGGCGTTCGGCTTCGAAGTTCCGAAACCGGCATCCAAGTCGGCGCTTATGCGGATTTCTGTGCGCGGCGGTTTTGGTTTCGACGCAACGCCAGACCCAGTCCGAACACGCTTACATCCCCCAGAACCGAGATCGCACGATGGGCAATTGCCGCGCTCAGACCGGCGCCCTGACCGATGAAAAGCCCGAGCCCCAGAGCGATGATTCCGTCCCGAACACCGATACCACCGGGCGCTCCGGGCATCAGGAAACCGGTCACCCACGCGGTCGTAAAGATCGTCATGCATTGCCACATATTGGTGCTACCGGCGGGATCAATCGCCCGCGCGACGCACCACAGAGATATGCCAAGCACCAGAAAGTTGAAGCTGTGCAACGCCAGTATGATCAGGCATTTCGTAAGCGAAAGTTCGGGTTTTCCCGCTTTGCGCCAGGTCACGAACAAGCCGATCACGATACAGATCAAAAGCCCCCCGAAAAGTATTAGCGCCGAACCGCCAATCGAGGTTTCAGGAAGGTCCGCCATAATAGCAGCAACGAAATCGGGCATCGTCAGTAGCAAAAGCCCGACGATCAGAACGCCACTGCTGAGCAGGAATCCGATCTCGAGCAATAGCGATGATCCGATAATCGCGGATGCGACTCCGTCGCTCCGCGCGAGTGCGTAGCGCCCCAGAAAATGAGCCACGTTCCCGGGGATGTATTTTCCGATCTGCGACACCATCAACTGGCTTTCGGCGCGGGCAAACGGCAGATCCACATCATGAAGGCGCAGCGTTATCCGCCAGGCCGTGGCGCCGATTAGCTGTGAAAGAATATATAAAACCAGTCCGCCTGCCAGCGTAAGCCGGGCGGTGCCGGACCCGAGGTTGAGTGATGCCATGTCGCCCGCGTGACGCGCTAGGATCACACCGATAAAAACCAGTGCGGCGGCGGTGCCGAGATAGCGCAGGACGGCGGCCATCGCGTCAGGACTTGCGGGCGACGATAAGATAGCCGATGCCCCGGTCGCCATTCAGGAACATTTTCTGTGCTTTGAAGGCCAGTCGCATTGCCAGCGTTCCAGCGAACGAACTGTAGATCGGCCAGATGCGGGTCAGCAGACTGCGGTCAGAGCCGCTGGCACCCGTGCGGTCGTCCTGGCTCATCTCAGCGCCGCCGCGCTTCCGGGTCTGACGGGCGTAGACGCGGGCGCTCAGCCGTTCCATGAGGTTGGCCAGCGGAAAGCCGTAACACTGGATCGTCTCAACCGTGAAACCAGCGTTTTCAACCAGGTTGACTAGATCCTGACGGCGGTATCGCCGATAATGCCCGGCCCAAACATCGGCCGGGTTCCAGCGTTCTGGATGCGCTGGCACCGAGACAATCAGGCCGCCGTCTGGTTTCAGATAGCGCGCCCAGTCGGAAAGCGCTGCAAGGTCGTCTTCGATATGCTCCAGCACTTCGAACGCGGCCAGATGATCAAAGCTCTCCGGAGCAAGCCCCTCATGGGTTTCGCGGATTTCGACATCGCGGGTTTCGGCCAGTAACGCATCGGCAATGCGGCGTGCAGATGGGGACTGATCAACACCTACTGCTGAAAACCCTAACTCGCTCAGGTCATCCAACAAGGCACCAGCACCACAACCGATTTCCAGAAGCCGTCCAGGCACAAGCTGCCGCGCCGCATTAAGAATAACATCGCGCCGCAACAAATAGCGCGGTGCGGGCACCCATTGCAGTGCCGGAATGGCCAGACCGAAGTGCCGGTGCCGGACGATGACATCGGGCTCAGGTACTGTGGTGGTGTGGGGGTCTGTTACGTCGATCATAAATCTATCCAGCTTGAGGCAAGCAATGAAACAGGTATTTGCAAAGCGCGTGGGCGATCTCGGGCGGTTGCGCCAATTTCAACCTGTCCGCAGGCAGCACCGGATAGCCTTCGGTCCGCAATTCGGCAATGGCGTCCAGCAGAGCCGTGGGATCGGAATGAGGGATCAGCTTCAAACCCCGAGCACTCGTGCCGAACATTTCCGTCATGGCAACGGAGTCTCGGGTGATGACCGAACGACCGGACATAAGCGCCTGGTAAACCTTGTTTGGCACGACCGAGGCTGCTTTGCCCGAAGCTCCAAAGATGCCAAGGCAGATATCGGCTTGCGAAATAGCCTCGGTCAGATCCTCATAGGGCACCCAGTCCTGCCAGCGGATGTGGTCGTGATCATCGCCCGCCAGCGTTGTCTCAAGCAATTCCTGTTCCTGTCCGGTGCCAATCAGATGCCAGTCTATCTTTCGGCCGCGCTCCGAGGTTGCTGCGGCCAGAATTGTTTCAAGCCCGTGCAGTGGGATAAGCTGTCCATAGAACAGCACCCGTGTGGCCCCGTCATGGGGTGCAGGCGCAGGCAAGCGCTGGAAAGACCCCGGCTCGGCCCCTACTGGCACGGCCCCGAACTTATGCGCGGGCAAAGCGAAAATCCCAGAGATATGTTCAGCATGTGCCCGGGTATCCAGCAAAACCCGGTGTGCGGCGCGGCAAGCCAGCCATTCGGTGGCCCACAGCATCCACGCTGCCGGTGTTCTTGCCGTGGTCATGCGACGATCATTGACGACGGTGTCGTAAAGCGAAAGGAACATGTCCCAGGTGATCCGTTTCCGCCGTAACCGGGCGAAGGGCCACAAGGCCAGCGTATCAAGCGCCCCGAGATAAGGTACGAACACCGCGTCGTGTTGGGGTGCCCGCAGATACCGCAGGATCAGCAGCGGATAGACCCACAGCGCGCGGAACAACACAAGGATCATCACCATCAGGTTCAACCGGCTTTTGTCGGCATGTTTCGGCCAGATTTCGGCGTGGATTTCGATCACCTCAACACCCAGTGCCTGCAGCCCTGCGCGCAATATCCGGGTGCGCGGTTTGCTGAGGTCATACGTGCCCCAGAAGACCACCCGTCTGCCACAGGATTCAGGTGGCGCCGGTGCAGCAAGCGCCGCGGCAGAGGGGAGGGACATCTCGCTTTTCACAGTGTCAACCTCCGGAAGCCGGCATAGATATCGCGGCCCAGGCTGTCCGGGGCAATCGGGGCTGCGCCGGTATCCCAAATCAGCCTCACTGTAACCCCTTCCGTCCCCTCAATCGTCAATGGTTCTGATCCGACGCCAAGCACTTCGCCAGACTTTACGACATTCGAATTGATCTGCACCGGACCGCTGGTTTCCACGCGATATTTTCCCGCGAACGGGAGCTTCAGTTGGACCGGTTCACTGGTCAGCGTAACCGCCCGCCCTGCAAGCCAGATCGACCCCGAATAATGCACATATGTATTTCGGAGCAACTCATGATCCTCAGCCAGAAGGACCGGCGCGGCTCCGTCTGGCAACATGGGATCCATCGTCCGCGCCAGTGCCGTTTTGTTGGCGATCAGTAGGGGCGGTTGGTACATGTCGATAAGCTCGGAAAAAACAGGCTGACCCACTGCCCGATAGCGCGCGACCCCCCAACCTGACATGAAGAACCCGGAATTCGGAAAGGTCGAGATCATGTGGCTGTCGTCGATATAGGCCACCGGTTCAGGAAAAAGGCGATGTATCTCTGCAATCGTGGCACGTTGAGTATCTGCGCGATCAGACAGGGTTTGGGCAGCCTGAATGCCAAGCCCCGCCAACATTCCCGCTACCAGCAGTGCCAGGTGACGCGACGATCCCAGCCGTTGCGCCCCGAACGCGACCGCCACCATCAATAGCGGCACCGCGAAAGGGAAAAAATACACAAACGCATTTCGGTATATCACCACCACAAACAGCGGCGCAGCGAAGAGGATCAGCAATAAGGCCCTTCGGGTATTCCATCTGGAGGCTAATCCGATGCCAGCAAGCACAATCTGGGGCAGGCTGAACATCGCCCAGCTCAGTAATTCAGCCTTTCGTGGGAAAAGCCCGCTTTTCAACAGCGTGGTGTGCAGCGCGTCTTTGGCATTGGTCGCAGTCTCATTCCCTTCGGCGACGCGAATGCCGGATGCGTGCCACAGGTAAAGCAAGACACATATGCCGCTCGCCAATACACCGGTGGCGATGATCTGGGCCGCCGCTTTGCGATCCGTTGCCCGATACAATAGCACCGCGAGAAATGCGGGCAGGTACAGCGCCGATTTGATCGTAACCAGTACCGCAAGGGCGCTCAGGAACGCGGCAGCCATCACCTGCCAGATGGACAGGCGCGTGGTCAGCAAAATCGCAATCGCCGAGGTCAGCAGCGCTGCCGCGATCGGATCGGACCGGAAGCTGGCACCATGCGCCAGAACGAAACCCGAGGTCAGAAAACCCAGAACTGCAATGTCAGCAGAAAACCGATCCGTGAAGTGGTGCGCGATGCGATGGATCGAAAACGCAGTCAGGCCGAGACAAGCAACCATAGCAACACGAGCTGCAAAAATCTGCTCCATCTCATGGCCCGGCAAGGCGTCGAGCCATGTAAAGCCGTGGACGAAAAAGGTCTGCATCGGCCGATCTAACCGACCGTCCAGAAAGGCATGGACATGGGACAGAAAATAGAACTCGTCCCAGTTTACATTATTCGTAAAAGCCACCACCAACAGCAGCGCAAAGAACCCGGCGATGCAGGCGCGAATGGCACGTTCAAGAGGTATCACCTCGACCGGCTTGGCGAAACTCTGACCATCGATGGCCGGATTATCCATTCTCCACCGCCCTGGCCGTATCAAGGGGGACCACCTCGATTGGTTTGCGGGGCGCGCGCAGCAATTCGCGTGCGCGGATGTCTTCCAGTAGGCTGCGATTGACGGCGATGAGATCTGCCAGAATGCCAACCGCAAACAGAATTGTCGCCATAGCCAGCAACACACCGGACAAAACCAGCGATTGGATATGCCCGGCCCCGCCGTCCGTGGCATAGTAATACAGGAACCGACCGACCCCAATGAGACCGGGCAGGGCAAAGATTGCTGCAAGTGTCAGGAAGAACCGCAGCGGTGCGTAGATCACAAAGACCCTCAGGATCGTGCGTGCAGAGCGGGCGACGTATTCCGGGATGCTCCTGAACAGGCGGGACGGGCGCGTCACCTTGTTGACGCGGGCTGGTACAGAGGTCATCGGAATGTGCTTGCGACCGGCCTGAATGATCGTTTCCAGCGTGTAAGTATATGTGTTGACGACACAAAGCCGGGCCGCAGCGTCGCGGGAATAGGCCCGAAATCCGCTGGGCGCATCGGGGATTTCCGACTTGCTGGCAAGACGCACGACCCAGCTGCCCATCCGCTGCAGAGCCTTCTTCAGCGGCGAGAAACTTTCGATCTCAGAGATCGGGCGGGCCCCAACCACGATCTGTGCCTGACGTTTCAGGATCGGCTCGATCAGGGCAGGGATATCATCCGCACAATACTGGTTGTCGGCGTCGGTGTTGACGATCACATCGGCCCCCAACGACAGGGCATGTTCGATCCCGGCACTGAACGCGCGGGCAAGGCCGACATGACTGCTCAACTCCAAAACATGATCGGCGTTGGCGTTCCAGGCGACTTCTACAGTCCGGTCGGTGGAGCCGTCGTCGATGACCAGAACCTCGACACTATGAATGCCCGGAATTGATCGGGGAATCGCCGCGATCGCCTCCGCAAGGGTTTCCTCCTCGTTAAGCGCCGGGATTTGAACGACAAGTTTCATGATCATGCCACATTGATAACGATGCTGGCACAGTTACCTTTGATTTTGGGACAGAATTATGTCCAAAAAGGGCAATTGTTGCGCAATCTGAAACGATTGCCGCAGCTTTTCTAGATTGAAGCAAAGCGCGTCGAGGTCCTGGCTTCCGGGCACTTTGCCTAGTCTGTGCTTTCTCTGTTTGGACGGCCACATTGACACGGGCGCGGTGCGTCTTCACTCTTGGTCGCCATAGTGTTGATTTTCAAACCCGGTATGTTTCCGTTCATTTGTTGGAGAAAACCTCATGGTTGATGAGAATGCCCTGTCCTTCAAACAATATGAGCTTTTTCTTGAAAGCGCGGAAAAGGTCAGCGATAGGCGCGCAAGCAACAACAAATGGATGCTGAGCGTCAACAGCGCCATCACCTCGCTATATGGGTACCTTTCGGCCAACGGGGATAAGGCGGAAACAACTGCGGTGCTGGTCTGGCAATGGGCCATCCCGACGGCCGGGATTCTGTCCTGTTTGGCCTGGATTGCGCTTTTGACCAGTTATCGCAAGCTGAACACGGCAAAGTTCAAGGTGCTTAACGACATCGAAGAGGGTCTGCCGCACCGGATGTACGCGAAAGAATATGAATATCTCAAAAGCGATAATCGCCTTGATTTTTCATCAATAGAACGTGTGATCCCGGCCAGCTTCATTGCGCTTTATTGCGTGATCCTGGCCCACGCGCTGGGTTACTGACCCCTGGTCAGACCTCGGCGCTGCGATGCCGAGTCGACGGCCATATTGTCTCTGCCTGCAACCCTGAATTGATGAATTCAGGCGTAACTTGACTATAGGGCAGTTTATCCGCCATATTATGTCTATTGTTTTTGTAAATTTACATATCTTGTTGTTTGCTATGCCCCGAGTTTTCTTCAGTTATACCAGTGCTTTGGAACTGTGGTCCGAGCTGATTGTCAGCGCGCTGGCCAAGCGTTTCGAAGGCGATTGCGGATGGGATACCCATGATTGGGTGGAAAACCCGATCCCCGGCGGTGCCAAATTATACGAAGCGCTGCAGAAACAAGTGGATGCGTCCGAGATCTTTGTGGCGCTGATCCATGACGACTATTTTGCCGATGACAAAGTCGCTGCATGGGAATTTGACACCTGGTCCAAGGATTGGGGCGACCGCAAGATCGTCATCCCGATCATTCTCAGTGACAAGGGCCGGTCGGGCTGGAACGAGATGTGCCAGAAACACGCTGATTTCGGCAAAGGCATCGACATTGAAAACAGCACCTATCTGGACCTGTCCCATCATGTGAAGGGCGAGCCGGGCAAGGATACCTCGGGGAAATACCGCCTCAGCGATCCGGTCTCGAACCAGCTCAAGCAGATCGTGACGTATGTTCAGGGGCATCATGCGCTGGTCAAAGAAGCGCGCCAATCCAACACTCAAGAGCCCGCCCGGCCCAAGGATGAAGGGCAGGTCCTGCTTGTTCTGGGCGGATTGACCACCCCTGTCGCGGAAGCGTTCGAAGGATATGACGCCCTGATCGACGGGCTGCGCGACACCCTTGCTCCGCTCAAGATCGAGGTCGAGGATATCGGTGATCAATGGGTGTTGCCTGAGCTGCTGAGCGAGGACAAGCAAGAGATCCTGCGCCGTGTCGCGGGCAAAAAGAAACACGTTCTGATGATGTCGGACGATCCGAGCCTGCAGGTGGCGTTTGGCGGCTCGGTCGATGCAAGAAAGCTGAGCACGATCGAAGAACGGCTATGTGTTCTGCTTAGCGCCGAAGCAGATCCTGAAACGGCCCCCATAGCGGGTGAACGGTTTGTCTGGTTCCGCGATGGTGAGGTGCCAGAAATCTCGCCGGAGTTTCCATGCCGGTCCATCGAGGGCCCCGAGCCCGGTCAGGCCATCCAGAATATCCTTGGATCAGGGCCTCAATTGCAGGCACGGTTCGAGATGGCGCAGAACCTGTTTGATCCGCTGACGCGGTGGTATCCGCGCGAAGCCCGCAGGCGGCTGAAATCGGAAGATGGCAAGAAAGTCCTTGCGCGCACAGGATCCCAGATCATCGATACGCCCGAGGCGCTGGCAAAGACGCTCAAACGATACCCATCCGATACGCCTTTGGTCCTGACGATCCTTGACAAGGACGCGCCCCCAACCGCGCTGAACAACATCGATGCGCTGCGCGAACATGTCATGGCGCGGTTCGATGCGTTCGAGGACGAGATCCGCAACGCCGATTGCGGTGAAGACCGGCAAGTTTTTGGCGTGCTGGTGCAGTTTTTCAACGAGACCGACCTGTTTGAGACCGGGATCGTGCAGGGCAGTACGTTCGACTGGCTGGTCCTGCCGGTACGCCGCGAGGATGGGGATGAAAACAAGCCGTTCTTTGACCCCGCCTATCTGAAAACGGTCCGGACACAGTTCCGCAATTTCCGCAACTCAGTCGCGGTGCAAAGCAATGGTCAGTGATATGACCGGGAAAACCGGGTTCTCCGCCTATCTCGACGCGTATCGCCGTCGCCGCGTGCAGCAGGCTGAGGGGCAAAAAGACAGCTACGGGCTTGTTTCTCCCTATGTCAGCCTGCGGTATTTTACGGCGACCAATTCGCGGCTGCTGTTCGGGCGGCGAAAGGCGATTCAAGGTATTCTGGAACGCCTGGGCGATAGTCAGGTCATCTTTGTTGTCGGTGGTTCCGGCAGCGGCAAATCCTCGATTGTGCGCGGAGGCGTTCTGAGCAAGCTGCGCCACGCCACCAATCAGATCGGCAAAAGCAGGGGCGGCTGGGACGCCATCGATTTCAGGCCCGCAACCCGCCCGGTGGATGAACTCAAAAAGGCCCTGCACACCCAGATTTTCGAGGATCGTCTGGAAAACCCGGACGAGGCCGCGCAGCTTGCCGAGGAATCCGGTGTTCCGGCAGAGATGATCTGGTCGCGGATCGACAAGGAGCTGACCCACTCGCAAATGCCGCAGGTCGCGCAGTATGAATATGCGACCCATTACGGGCTGGTCTCGGCGCATAACTGGTTCGACACTCTGGACCGCGCGCTGCGACCGCCTCCGCGACTGGGCATCGCCAATCTGGCGGTTCTGATCGACCAGTTCGAAGAGATATTCCGCAACAATGTCGACCCGGATCAGGCCGAGGCGCTGTTTTCGATGATCCGGCAGGTTCATGCCAGCAAGCCGCCGGGCGTATTTCTGATTATCACCATGCGCGCCGAAGACCTGCACCGTTGCGCGCAGGAACCGGGGCTGGCCGATATCGTGAACAGCTCGCTTTATCTGGTTGACTGGCTGGATCCGTCGAACCTGCGCGATGCGATTTTTCAGCCCGCCCGCCTGATCCTGCGCCGCTGGCGTATTCCCTATCGCCGCGACGTGCCGACAGCCCCGTTTCAAAAAGAGGTCGTCGACCGGATCCTTGCCGATGTGGCCCATACGCAGGCGCATCTGGATCACAAGGAAGATCACCTGCCTCTGTTTCAGCACGCACTGACCTGGCTGTGGACCTGGAAGCTTGAAAACTGCCCACCAGGGCAGGACTCGCAGGAATTCGAGATCACCGAAGAAGATTTCGATCAGGCGCTTGCCACACTGCGCAAGACCGGCGACTGGATGAAAACCGCGCTGTCGCGCGATGTGCGCGCCGGGCTGGATGCTGCAATCGACCGCTACGCCGACAGCGCCAATGCCGCGGGCCGGTCGGACGACCTGCGCAAGGGGATTGCGCGGGCGGCGCTCAGGGCGACGCTGTGCGCGATTGCGTCAAAGGACGAGAACGGGCGCTTCTACCGCGAATTTGTCGATCCCGAGGACGTGGTCCGGCAGCGCCTGTCTCATCCCATCTTCGGCGACAATGATACGCGCAAGGCAGATGCCCTGCGCGCCGCATTGAACGAACTGGTTGATCGCGGCTTTCTGGTCTCGGACACCGTTGCCGAAAGAAACCAGTATGATGTCACGCATGAGGCATTGATCCGGAATTCGGACATTCGCCGCTGGGTCAATCGCGAATCCGATATCATCGGAGCTTTGGCAAATTCGGTCCGGCAGGGAACCGTTTCGGATGAAGACCTGCCAAAGCTGAAGATGCTGTTTGATGCGCGGTACCTGAAACCCGAAAAGATCGAAGCGCAAAGGGTCTATGACCACACGTTCAGCCCGGAATGGATACATCGCGCCGTTCAGCGGCGGTTGAATCAGGACCACTCGGACGAGTTTGCGGCACCAAGGGGTCACGAGGCACCGGTGGCGAATGTCGATGCGCAGGATCAGGACACCAGATGGTATGACGAGGGCAAGCGCCTCTGCGATACCAAGATCCGCGAGGTCGAGGCGTTACGGCGAAAAGAGGCCATCGCCAAAGTGCGCAAGAAAACGCAGCTGGTTTCACTGGTGCTGGTCGGGGTTGTCCTGCTGTTCGCGTCCTTTCTGGCCGGCCTCTACCATCTGGAAAGTCGCGAGCGCGACATCCTCGAAGGTCTGGCGCTGGCAAAGTCTCCGGGCGAGCATTCGCAACTTGTCGGGGCCAATCTGTACGAGTTCAAGAAAAGCTATGAGGCGCTCAGCAGCAATCTCGAAAGTGACTCGGAAAGCGGTTTCATGGTCAAGAACCCGCCCTGGTACGCGTTTGTTTATAACGCAGTTCGCAGGGCCCATGACTATGACAGCCTTAAGGGCATCGTCAGGTTGCTGGGGGCCAATCCGGGGCGCTCGGACGACGAGATCTTTCTGGCGCTGGTCAGCCTGAACGACAGATATCGGGACACTTTTGGCGCGCGCTATCAGGTTTTGCCGCATACGGGACAAGACGACGGGACCGCGATGCCGGGGCTTTTGTCGGGTCAGAAGGAAGACGCAACTTGCCTCGCCGTCGATCCGGCCGCGACACAAACACAGATTGCGGCAACCAATGATCGGCCATGGGGTCTGAACATGACATGGGACGACCCGCCCGATAGCCAGGGTCAGGGTCCCAAACAGGCCGTCTTCGAATTTGTCAACGACCGCAGACAACCTTTCGAGAATGTTCGCCCCGAGACCATTGGCCTGCAGTTCCATCCCGGCCAGACCGGAGAAATCTGCACCGACAGCAAGGGCCGTGTGCTGACCGTATCCCGCGATAAATCGCCGGATGGATCAAGGTTCTATCCGACCCCGATGCCCGAGGTGTCGATGGTCATGCCACAGGCGGTTTCAAGCGGTTGGGGAGGCTCGGCCCAGGGGCTTCGGTTCGTCAGGATCGAACCCGGAAGCCGGACTGGCGAGGTTGACGCGCGGTTTCAGAATATCCAGAACTTCCACAAGGGGCCAAGGGTCAAGAGCTTTAAGTTCAGTGACAATGGTATCTACAGTTTTGCCTTTGAACCGGCCCGGTTCACAACCAACAGCGATGGTAACGCGCGTGCAGATCAATTGGTCGGAATATTCATTCCCGGTCTGGCACATCCAATGCCCATGCCTTGGCCGGACACGCCCATCGAGATGCATGACATTTCAGTCTCCGAGAACGAAATACAGACCTATATTCTGCGGCTGAACACCCCGGGCGGTAAAACCGGCGGGTTGCCGATTTCGGTCAGAATGACCGTTTCACATTGCGGGCAACCGGTCACGTTGCTTTCGCTTGCGGTGTCGGAAGAGGCGGGCGGCGATCAGAACGCGGGCCTTCGCAAATACGATGCCGTGGGGTGCAGCGCACTGGATGAACAGCGTCACCGCTATGAAAACGATATCCTGCCCAGCCTGCGGTTTTTCCAGAAAAAGCAGGTGCCGATCCCCGATCTTCCCATCAAGGCCGCAGCCTTGCACCGCCCGAATGGCGGCGATGACGATCACATCTATCTGTTGGCGAAAACGCAGGATGACGAGGTTTTTGTCCTGCCGGTGCTGAACGATCTGGGCGCGGCCATCGATGTGCTGAAAGCGCTGCAGGACGCGGTCAAGGATGCCGCGCACGTGTCAAACGCCGAGCTGACCGAAGTGTGCTATACTATGGACGATTGCAAAATCCAGGAAAGCGTCACCGATGCGACCCAGTAGAACAAAACTTGGGGCTTTTGCAGCATTTCTGCTGGCGCTGCTTCCTGCAGGTGCTTCGTCGTCGCACGGCGAGGACAGCGCCACGCCGCAGGATCCGACATCCGTGATCGACCGCTTGCCCGACATCCGCAAGGCGCTGCGGGATCAGGATATGCGTCAGCCAGACAACGCGCGGCCACGGTCGAAAATTGCGCAATTGTGGTGCAACTACTGCTGGCAGAACTGGGGTAACTGGGGCAATTGGGCCAATTTCTGGGTAAACTACTAGATCGTATCCGTTACCGCGGTGTTGCAGAGCTTTTGGTTCTGCAAGGTACGCCCTTTTGCAATCTCGATTGCCGCTATTGTTACCTCGACCACCGCAACGATCGTCGCCGCATGTCGATCGAGACCGTCGAGGCCGCTGTCAGATGGTTGGCGCAGGGCGGGTTGATCGGGCGGGAGCTGACGATTGTCTGGCACGCAGGCGAACCCATGGTGCTGCCGGTCGATTGGTACGCCCGGGCGCTGGACCGGATCGCCGCGCTGACTCCAAAGGGAGTGCGGATCGGCCATGCCTTCCAGACCAACGGAGTGCTGGTCACTGACGCGTGGTGTGATTTCTTTCGCGAGCGTCAGGTCTCGGTCGGGGTCAGTCTGGACGGCCCCGCAATTGTGCATGATCACAACAGAAAAACCCGACAGGGCGGCGGCACGTTCCGGGCCGCTTTGGACGGATTTCAGAAACTGACGGATGCGGGGCTGTCGCCTCATGTGATCTGTGTCGTGACCGCGCAGACGCTGGCCCATACAGATGAATTCATCGATTTCTTCGAGGGGCTGAACCCGCCACAACTTGGGCTGAATTTCGAAGAAACCGAAGGGGTCCACGCAAATTCCAGCCTTGATGGCTTGTCCCCGGATGCCTTGCGCCCCTTTCTGCGGCGGCTTGTCCGGCACAGTCTGGACAGGCGCCGCCCCCGGCTGCGTGAGGTCGAGCAGCTGCTGGCAAAGCTGCGCGCCCCGTCGCGTCAGGGGCCAGGGCGGCATCAGGAAAACCAACCCTTCCGGATCGTGACGGTGGATGCAGATGGCGGCATCCACACGTTTTCACCAGAACTGGCAGGCGTTGCGGTCGGGGGCTTTGACGGACAGGCGCTGGGCAATGTCCATCACGACAGGTTCGAGGACGTGCTTGCCACCGCTCCGTTCCGGGCGCTGCAGACCCAAATTCAGGACGGCGTCAAACTGTGCCGGGACTCCTGCCCGCATTTCAAACTTTGCGGCGGCGGCAGCCCCTCGAACAAGCTGGCCGAGTTCGGGCGGTTCGATGTCTCAGAGACCGCCTATTGCCGGGTCGCCAAGAAACTGCTTGGCGATATCATCCTGTCAGAGGTCGAACACCGGCTGGCAACCAAACAGGTGATTGGTTTCTGATAACCCGGTCACTTTAGTGCCCGTGCCAGAAAGGCGCGCGTTGTTTCGTGTTTCGGCGTCTCGAACAACTCGGATGGGGGGGCCTCTTCGACGATACGCCCGTCCTGCAGAAAACACACCTTGTCGGCGACTTCGCGGGCAAATCCCATTTCATGCGTGGCCATCACCATCGTCATGCCCCGTCGCTTCAACCGCACCAGCACGTCCAGAACCTCACCCACCAGTTGCGGATCAAGGGCCGAGGTGATCTCGTCAAACAGCATGACCTCGGGTTCCATCGCCAGCGCCCGGACAATCGCAACGCGCTGCTGCTGTCCACCCGACAGCTGGTCGGGATAGTTCTGCATCCGGTCGGCAAGCCCAAAGCGTTCAAACAAGGCCTCGACCTCGGGCTGTAATGTGGCGCGGGATTTGCCATGCACCCGGCGCGGGGCCAGCATTACGTTTTCGATGGCCGTCATATGCGGGAACAGGTTGAAGCTTTGGAACACGATCCCGATCCGCGCGCGCACCGATTGCGGATCGCGCCCCGGCACCGCGATATCCTCGCCATCCAGAAAAATCTCGCCATCTTCGATGGGTTCCAGCAGGTTGATACAGCGCAGCAGGGTGGATTTGCCCGCACCCGAAGCGCCGATCAGGCAGACCATCTGACCCTCTTCAACATCCAGATCGATCCCGTCGCACACCGTATTGTCGCCGAACTTTTTGACGACGCCGCGAAGTTCAATCTTTGCCATCAGCGCCTCTCCCGCATCTGACGGGCCATCAGATGATCGGCATAGCGTGTGGCCGGGATTGTCACGATCAGAAAGATGATCGCTGCGCCCACGTAGGGCGTGAAATTGGCCAGCAGGGATTTGAACACACCGGCCTGACGAAACACCTCGACGGGGCCGATGAAGCTCAGCAGCGAGACGTCCTTTTGCAGCGCGATCAGCATGTTCATCTGCGACGGCACCACATTGCGGATGGCCTGCGGCAACACCACATCGCGCATGACCTGCCGTTCGGACAGACCCAGCGATAGTGCGGCGGCGCGTTGACTGTGGTGAACGCTGTCGATGCCGGATCGGAAAATCTCGGCCACATAAGCGGAATAGGTCAGGATCAGCGCCAGCGAGCCCCAGATGTAAGGTGAGTTCCAAGGGCGCGGCAGGCCCAGACCCGGAATGCCAAAGCCGATCAGGTAAACAGTGAGGATAACCGGTACGCCGCGAAAGATGTCGGTGAAGGCCGCGCCAAAGATGCGCAGCGGAAACAACGCCGGTGATTTGGCATCGCGCGCAAGGGCGATCAGCAGGCCCAACACCGCAATTGCCGGTGCCGACCAGGCAAAGATCACGACGTTGATACGAAACGCCTCAAGCAGTTTGGGAAAGGTTTTCAACAGCACGTCGCCGTTGAAAAAGCTCTGCTGGACCTTGGCCCATCCCGGCGCAAGCGGCACCAGAACGACCAGTGCCACGACAACGATAAGCGTGCTGGTCGCCGCGACGATCAGCGACCTGCGTCGCTGTTGCGCCTCATAGCGTTCGCGGCGGGTCAGGCCCGCCGTTTCGGATCGCGCCATGTTACTTGATCAGAGGGACGCCGGTGGTGTCCTGCAGCCACTTGGCCTCGATTTCGGCCAGCTTGCCGTTTTCGGACAGCGCCGCGATTGCTTCGTCAACGCAGGCTTTCAATGGGTTGCCTTCTTCCATCAACATGCCGAATTGATCGGGATTGTCGCTTTCATCTGCCGGAAACTGCCCGATGACTTTTGAACCTTCGATCATCACAGCGCTCAGGAACAGAGCGGTTGGCAGGTCAAACAGTGCGGCGTCGATCTGGTTGGCGGTCATGGCAGCGTTGACGTCAGTGTTGTCGCCATAAAGCAGCGGATCGCTGTCCGGCTGGATGGTACTGGCAAGCTTGGGAACAGCAGTGGTCGAACCCATCGCCCCCCATTTCAGACCTTTCAGGGCCTCAATCGTCGGCGCTGTATCCGCGGCATTCGCGCTTACCAGAACCGCCATGGGCGCGGTGTAATAGGGGGTCGAGAAATCGACCATCTGTTCCCGCTCAGGCGTGATCGAGTATTGCTGGATGTTGACGTCAAACTCTTTCGCGCCGGGTTGGATTGCTTCGTCGAACGATGACCTGATCCAGACAACGTCATCGGCGGCAAACCCCATTTCCTCGGCCACTGCATAGGCTACTGCCGCCTCGAACCCTTGTCCGCTTTCGGGGGCGTCATCCAGCACCCAAGGGTAATAGGCCGGGTTGCCCGTTGCTATGGTGAGTTTCCCATCTGTCAGCGTTTTGCCGGCTGCGCATTGATCAGCTGCAAGCGCTGCTGTGGAAACAAACGCAAAGGATGCTGCGGTCAGAAAAAGCATCTTGGACATGGGCACGGACCTCCTGTTGGTGTGTTGCGGCTACGGTAGTTCTGCGCGCAGGCGCTGTCCAGCGCGCAGGAATGTATTGACGCCTGCGCCGGGTCTCATGCAATGCTGGGCGGGTAAGGCATAGGGGACGTGATCATGACGATCATAGTGCAGCAACCGATGATGCGCCGGGCGACCGGGGCAGATCTTGTTGCTCAACGCGGGGCGCACTCTCCCGCGTAACCCGGCCCTCGCGCCGCCTTGCAGCTTTCATCGGCAGTCACACTCATGAACACAGTTACCGGATTGCGCATGGCAATCGACATAGGTGGTACATTCACCGATACAGTGCTCATTCAGGGCGCATCGCAGATATTGGCGACAAGCAAGACCCCCACGACCCCTGCGCAACCCGCTTTGGGTGCTTTGGAAGGGGCAAGGCTGGTCTTGCGGGACGCGGACCGAATGTGGGATCAGGTCACGGGCATGATCCATGGCACCACGCTTGCCACCAACGCCCTGATCGAACGCCGCGGCGCACGGGTGGCGACCATCACAACCGATGGCTTCCGCGACATCCTCGAAATTGCGTATGAAAGGCGCTATGCGCAATATGCGATCAATCTGACCAAGCCCGAATTGCTGGTACCGCGCACCCACGCCCTGACGATCAAGGGGCGCATGGATGCCCGTGGTCAGGAACGCCTGCCATTGGACGAAGACGCGGTAAGCGGTCTTGTCAGCGATCTCAAACGGCTTGGCTGCGATGCTGTCGCGATTTGTCTGATGCATTCCTATGCCAACCCTGCGCATGAACTGCGTCTGAAAGACTTGCTGGCGCAGCATATGCCGGAACTGGTGGTCTCGCTCAGCCATCAGGTCAGCCCCGAAGCGCGTGAGTTTGATCGCCTGTGCACCACCATCGCCAACGCCTATATCCAACCCTTGATGGCCGGATACCTGTCGGATTTCGAAACCCGTTTCGCGGCAGAGGGGCTGAGCTGTCCCATCCTGATGATGACAGCCGGGGGCGGGATGACGACCATCGAAACCGCGGCCCGGCTGCCTGTCCGTCTTGTTGAATCCGGCCCTGCAGGCGGCGCAATCCTTGCCGCCCGCATCTCCGGGGAAGCGGGCGCAGCCGAGGTTTTGTCGTTCGACATGGGCGGCACCACCGCCAAGCTGTGCCTGATTGATGACTATCGCCCCCAGACCGCCCGCAAGTTTGAAATCTCGCGGGCCGAGCGGTTTATCAAAGGCTCGGGAATGCCGGTGCGTATTCCGGTGATCGAAATGATCGAGATCGGCGCGGGCGGCGGGTCAATCGCAAGCGTCGACCGGCTGAACCGGCTCTGTGTTGGGCCTCAAAGTGCCGGTTCCGATCCGGGGCCTGCGGGCTTTGCAAAGGGCGGTACCCTGCCAACCGTCACCGATGCGGATATCGCGCAAGGGCTGATCGACCCGGACCGCTTTGCCGAGGGTCGCCTGCAGATCGACAGGGCAGCGTCCGAGGCGGCGCTGTCTGATCACATCGGCCAGCGCATCGGGCTGAACGCTGAACAGGCAGCCAATGCCATCAGCGAAATCGTTGATGAGAACATGGCCAGCGCAGGCCGAATGCACGCCGTCGAATCCGGTAAAGACCTGAGCGCGCGCCTGATGATTGCCTTTGGCGGCAACGGCCCCCTGCACGCAACCCGCGTTGCCCGCCGATCTCAGGTCCGCCGCATCCTGATTCCGCGCGATCCGGGGGTGGGTTCTGCCGTCGGCTTTCTGTTCGCGCCGGTCTCGTTCGAGATCATTCGCTCGCGCTATGCCACTCTGGACGCGTTGGATATTGACGGCCTGAACTGGTTCTTTGCCCGCATGACAGATGAGGCAACCGAAGTCGTCAGGGCGGGCGCGCCCGATGCCCCGCTTGTCGCCCGCCGCGTGGCCTTCATGCGCTATCACGGGCAAGGTCACGAAATCGAAGTGAACCTGCCCGACCGGATTTTGAACCGCGAAGACCTTACGAAACTGCGCCGAGATTTTGAGGCCGAATACACCCGGCAGTTCACAAGAACCGTGCCGGGTATGACCATCGAGATCATGAACTGGGGCCTGACCGTATCCGCTCCGGTACTTGCACCTGCAGGGCAGGTTGGTTTCGCCGAAGGTCAGGAAATCGCCCCGACCGAGACGCGCGAGATCCTGTGCGATGTGACCGCCCAACCCCGAATGGCCGGGGTGTTCGAGCGCGCGGCGTTGACTGCAGGGGATCAGATCGCAGGCCCCGCTCTGATCGTCGAGCCTCAGACCACCACCTATGTCAGCACCGATTTCCGGGCGCAGTTGGATGAGGTTGGAAATATCTGGCTGACCAGCACAGAAGGACCAGACCAATGACATCACCTCAAACCCGTTTGCAGGTTCTGTGGAACCGTCTGCTTGCCGTTGTCGAAGAACAGGGGCAGGCGCTTGTCCGCGCGGCGTTCAGTCCGATTGTGCGTGAATGCGGTGATATCTCGGCCGGGATTTTCGACTTTCATGGCCGGATGATTGCTCAGGCCGTCACAGGAACACCGGGGCACATCAACACCATGGCCGAGGCGGTCAAGACCCTGCGCGCTCAATTTCCGATACAAGACATGAAGCCGGGTGATATCTACATGACAAACGACCCGTGGATCGCCTCGGGCCATTTGAACGATTTCCTGCTGATGATGCCTGTGTTTTTTGACGGTCGGGTGGTCGGGTTCACCTCCTGCACCTCGCATCTGGTTGATCTGGGCGGGCTGGGCATGGGGCCGGAAGGCAGCGACATCTATGACGAGGGCCTGCTGATCCCACCATGCAAGCTGGTGGATCAGGGCCAGATCAACGCGCTGCTGCTGGAAATCGTCAAGGCGAACTCGCGCGAGCCGATCGCCAACGAGGGCGACATCTATGCGCTGATTGCCTGTTGCGAGGCCGGCGCGACGCGGCTGACGCAAATGATGACAGAGTTCGGCCTGCAAGACCTGACCGAGCTATCCGACTACATCATCGAAACCTCGCGCCGGGGCACGATCGATGCCATCGCTGAACTGCCCAAGGGCACGTGGCACCATGCGTTGAAGGTTGACGGATACGGCGCCGAGATTGAACTGCACGCCGCCCTGACAATTGCAGCAGATCATCTGCTGCTGGATTTCGATGGAACCGCCGGGTGCACCAACAAGGGCATCAACGTTCCGTTGAACTATGCCGCCGCCTATTCGGTCTTTGCACTCAGGTGCATCATCGGGTCTGACATTCCAAACAACGCAGGCTCGTTGGAACCGTTTCAGGTGACAGGCCCCAAGGGCTGTATCCTGAACGCGCAGCCTCCGGCCCCGGTCGCCATGCGACATACGCTGGGCCAGATGACGCCAGATCTGGTTTATGGCTGCCTGTCGCAGGCGCTGCCCGACTTGGTTCCAGCCGAAGGCGCATCCTGCATGTACGATCTGCCGCTGCGACACGTGCCCGAGGCCGTCGATCGCGGCGACACCCAGTTCGCTCTGGAACTTGTGTTCAACGGCGGCACAGGCGCACGCCCGACATTGGACGGCCTGTCCGCGACCGCCTTCCCCAGCGGTGTCTGGGGCAGTCAGGTTGAAACCACCGAGGCCGTCGCGCCGGTTCTGTTTCATCGCCGCGAACTCAGACCCGATTCCGGCGGGGCAGGCCGGTTTCGAGGCGGGCTGGGGCAGCACATCGAAATCAGTGCGTCGTCAGATCAGGATTTCATGGTCTTTCTTTCGGTCGAGCGCATTCTGAACCCGGCAAAGGGCCGCCATGGCGGGCTGGATGGTGCCACAGGGCGCATTCGCATCGGTCACACCGGGCAAGACCTGCCCGGTAAGGGCGAGTTGCGAGTCAAGGCGGGCGAGACGCTGGTTTTTCAGACCCCCGGCGGTGGCGGCTATGGCCCGCCAACAGATCGCTGCACCGATGCCTTGGCCCGCGATGTCGACGCAGGGTTGGTCACAGCTACAGCCGCGCAGCGCCTTTATGGAGGGTCCAGATGACTCGGCCCCAGCCTCATGTCGCGCGAATGGCGCCCTATGCCCTGATGAAGCTGGCCGCGCCCGAAGGTATCCCGCTTTTGTCCCTGTCTCAGAACGAATCCCTGCGCGCGCCAAGCCCAAACGCGATCAAAGCAGCGACGAAGGTTCTGACAAGCACCATGCTTTATCCTGATCCGGACTGGACCGACCTGCGGCAAGCTCTGGCACAGCACCACGGCATCAACGCCGAGGATATCCTGTGCGGCAACGGATCACTGGATCTGATCGGGTGCATTGCGCGGGTCTATGCAGGGCCCGACCGTGCAGTCCTTGCACCCAAACACGCCTATCCGTTTTTCAGATCAGCGTCGCAGATGGCCAACGCCCGCTTTGACACCGCCCCCGAGGTTGATCTGACGGTCAGCGTTCAGGCGCTGCTGGATGCGGTACAGCCGGACACCGGCATCGTCTTTGTCGCCAATCCGGGCAATCCGACGGGCACCCGCATTTCGCGTGCTGAACTGGATCGTTTACGCTCGGCTCTGCACCCCGACATCCTGCTGGTTGTTGACGAAGCTTATGGCGAGTTCGCCGATCATCTGAACGAGACCAGTTTTGACTTGGTTGAGGTTGGCAACACGGTAGTTCTGCGCACCTTCTCCAAGGCCTACGGGATGGCGGGTTTTCGGGTTGGCTGGGGCGTGTTCCCGCAGGCTATTGCGGCCGAGATGCGAAAGGTAATGAACCCCAACAACATCAGCGCCGCTGCGCAGGCCGCAGCGGTCGCAGCGGTGCAGGATCACGACTATATGCGGGAAACCTGCCGAATGACCTCATCGCTGCGCGAGGGCGTCATGAGGGCATTGAGCGAGGCGGGGTTTGATCTGCCCCCAAGTTTCACGAACTTCGTGCTGATCGATATGGGCCGCGCCGAGGCCGCGCAAAGCGCTGATGCGACGCTGCAAGCCGATGGCGTTTTCCTAAGACCGCAAGGCGGCGCAGGTCTGCCGCATATGTTGCGGATGACAATCGGGTCCGAACAGGACAACAACCGCGCCATCGCAGCGCTGACGAAATGGAAAAAGGAGCATTCCTGATGGCACATTCCCGAGGTCGCGCGCGGATCGGTATTCTGGTTCCGTTTACGAATACAAACCTCGAACCCGACATGGCGATGATGCGCCCCGATGGCGTTTCGTTGCATGTCGCGCGGATGGGGGGATATGACGAGGATGAGATACCCGACGAAACCCAGATGCACGGGCTGGGCGCCGCTGATCTTGACGCGCCGTTGCATCTGCTGATGGGCGCAAAGCCGGACGTGGTCATGTATGGCTGCACCTCGGCCACTCTGACCCACGGCCCTGCGTTTGATCGGGCGCTGGCAGACAAGATCAAGAACGCTAGCGGGGCCGAAACGGTCACGGCAGCCGGGGCGCTTGTGAACGCCTTGAAGACGCTTGGGGCAAAGCGGATCGGCTTCGCCTCGCCCTATGTCAAAGCGATCAATGATATGGCGATTGGGTTTCTGCAGGAAAAGGGCATAGAAACCGTAAATCGATCCGAAGTTGCCGAAGCGCTCGACAACGAAGGGCAGGGTGCGTTGGACCCTGACCGCGTGTTCGCGCTGGGCCTGCAAGCGGATCATGCTGACGCCGAGGCGGTTGTTCTGTCCTGCACCGATATGCGCAGCGTCGAAGTGCTGGCGCGGTTGGAACAGAGGCTTGGCAAACCGGTTGTCAGTTCAAATCAGGCCATGTTGTTTCAGGCGCTGCAGATGCTGAACTTGCCAGAAGCTGCGCCGGGATTTGGTCAATTGCTCGAAAGGTCAATAAGCCCGATTGCCTCTGATCCTGCGAAGCGCAGCGGATAGGCCATGACCGAGAAAACTCGTACGAAATTTCTTTGCCAGCGCTGGAAAAAAGCGGCGACTACGGGAATCCCCCAATTTCGCGTGAAGCGGGGATGCGTTAACTTTTTATTCATACAAGGGCCCGTGTGGCCTTACCACTCTCACTAAATTTCCCCCGATGAGGGGCTGGCTCTAACCCCCTTGGCCGGCCCCTCAGCACTTTTTGGGTCAGGCAAAATCTGTGTTGTCCTGCAGGATTTGCCGCACCAGATCGGGCAGGTCCGCGCTTTGATCATAAGCCACCAGATGCGGAATCTCGGCCAGTGGGGATTTGCGATATCCTTGAGAATACAGAAGAAATGGAACACCTGCCCGTGCGGCGGTTTCGGCGTCGACTTCGCTGTCGCCGACATAGATCGCGGGTCCGGCAGCGGGAAGGGCTTCGAAACAGGCGTTCAGATGGACCGGGTCAGGCTTTCGCGTTGGCAGCGTGTCGCCTCCAATAACCGAATCGAAGAATCGCGACAGATCAAAGGCGTCCAGAACGTGACGCGCCGGGGCTTCGGGTTTGTTGGTGCAAACCCCCATGGCGCAGCCCATGTCGCGCAACTGTTCCAGCGCGGTGACGACGCCGGGGTAAACCGTCGTTTCTTGCGTTGGCGCGGCGTTGTAATATTGCAAAGTGGCGTGGGTCAGGTCCTTGTGCCGATCGGGTGGCAGGCCGCAATGCGCCATGGCGCGCTCGACAAGCTTGGGCAGCCCATTTCCAACGAATGTTTGAATGGTGTCGCGCGGCAAGGCGGCCAGCCCTTCATCTGCCAGCATCCGGTTCACCGCTGCCGCCAAATCTTCGACGCTATCCACCAGGGTTCCATCCAGATCAAAGACCACCACTGCCGACATGAACGCCTCCGTTCTACTTGGTTTCGATTTTCTGACCGGGGCTATGCCCCGTCACCGGCTCTCGGAAGTCCGAAACCGGCCCGACATAGGACAGGCAATCCCGCTGAAAGACAACCACATGCGACAGGTCTGGTCGCGAGCGCGAAGAATACAGCATCGCCTGCGCCTTAGCACTTCGGGCCGCGTCCGAGAATGCCCAGGTAGGCGAAGGCTCTCTGCCCGCCCGGATGTCCTGCCACACGATAGAAGCCTCGCGATTGCCACGTTCATCCGCAACACGCGCGGCATCCAGCCACATCGGGATAAGGACGCGCTTGGTGCCGTCACCCAGATACCTCCGGATCGCCACAGCCGCGCCCTCGGCACTCAGAGAGGCATAGGCGGCCACCTGTCCCGAATGATGAAACCGACCTTCTGGCGCTTGCGCCACGATAGAAGGCGTATCGACCAGCGCTGCAGGCAGAAGCCTCCAAACCGGCCCGGTGTATCGCATCAGTGCTGTCACGGCCTGTATCGCCCACTCTGTCCGGGCACCGTGATCTCAGATGTGCTTGGCGCAGGCAAGGAAATTGCCCGAAACCCTATCATTTCAGGCATCAAAAAGAGGCACTTGACATATCTTACTATTTTAATCAGAATTATCGACAAGATCGAAAAGCCAACCCGATAGAGGGTCAGCCAGACAGGTAATCAACTGGATACGGCGTTTCGCCACCCCACGCTCTGGAGATGATCCCGATGAACGCGCAGACCCCCAACCCGTCGCAAAGCTATGCCGTTTCGATACTGCCCGCCCACAAGGCCGAAGACCTGACCAAGGGCGGCAATCTGGCCCATATCGAACTGGGCGACCAGCTTTACACCCTGCGCATCACCCGCGCAGGCAAGCTGATCCTCACGAAATGAGCGCGCCATCCCCGCGCGGCGGGGCCGCGGTTGGCCGCCTTGCCGATCTGACTCCGCTTGAGGCCGGGGCCGTCATGTATTTGCGCCTTTGGGGCGCAGGCGCTGGCGGTCGCGCTGATGCAGCCAGCGATTTCGACCTCGCGCTGGGCGCGGATCAGGGGCAGGCGGCCATGCTGACACTGGACCAGCTGTGTTCTTTATGTGCGTATCACGGCCGCAGGCCCTTGATCAGGCACGGTCTGGACTGCGGATGCCTGGGCGCGGATGAAAATTGCTTTGCCCAGATGATCGCCGCCGCCGCTGAAGGGGCCCGGGAAGATGCGATGATGATGGCCTCGCTGATCGTGCGCCCGGACTATGCGCCTGCTCTGGCGTCCCTGTCCGAGGAACTTGGGATCGTGCTGCGCCGTATGACCGCCTATACCCCCGTGCCGACAACAGGGCATCACGCTTCCCCGGCAGTGGTGCACTGATCGGTCACGAAAAACCCCGGCAGATTGCCGGGGTTTTTTGGTTTTATCAGCAGCCACAACCTGCGTGATGATGATCATGCCCGCAATCCGGGGCGGGCGCATAATCACCCACCTCGGCCAGCACATCGCGCAAGGCCCACAGGATCATGTCTACATCCTCGGCCTCGATGGTCAGAGGCGGGCGAATTTTCAGAATATTGTCCTTTGGCCCTTCGCTGCCGATCAGAATCCGATGGTCGCGCATCCGGTTTTTGACGTAAGCGCAGATTTCAGAGGCCTCAGACCCGTCCGGGTTGATCAGTTCGACCCCCAGAAACAGCCCCATGCCGCGTACATCGCCGACGCAGGCAAAATCGGACTCGATCCCACGCAGACCCTCCATCAACCGCGCACCCATTTCGCGTGCGTTTTCCTGCAGCCCCTCATCATCAACGATATCCAGCACCTCTTTGCCGATACGGCAGGACAGGGTCGAACCGCCAAAGGTCGAAAAGAACTCGATCCCGTTGTCGAAACTGTCGGCAATCGCCCGGGTTGTGACCACAACGCCCAGCGGATGACCATTGCCGATGGGTTTGCCCAGCACCACGATATCCGGCAGCGCGCCTTGATGCTCAAAGCCGAAATAGTAATCCCCCAACCGCCCCAGACCGGTCTGCACCTCATCCGCGATGCAGACACCACCGGCGGCGCGGATTTTCTGATAAACCGCCGCCAGATAGCCTTTGGGCGGGATGATCTGCCCTCCGACCGAGGGGAAGGTCTCGGCAACGAACCCGGCAAGACCCTGACCACGCGCCTGAAGGGCGGCAATCGCCGGGTCCACAAATTCCGCGAAATTTGTGGCGCGATCTGCATCGTCGCGCCGGAACGACCCACGATAATCGTCGGCTACCTCGATCAGTTCCACCCAATCGGCCTGACCCACGCCATCGGGCTTGTTGAACTTGTAGGCCGAGATCGCAACAGCCGCATTTGTGTTGCCGTGATAGCCGTGATCGGGCGTCACGATCCCCTTGGCCCCTGTATGCGCGCGCGCCAGCCGCAAGGCCAGCTCATTTGCCTCGGTGCCGGAATTGACAAAGAAACACACCTCGAACGGGTCCGGCAATTTCGACAGAATCTTGTCGGCAAAGGCGGTCTGCGCCGGATGCAGATAACGGGTGTTCGAATTCATCCGCTTCAGCTGATCTGCCGCCACCGCCTGAATGCGCGGATGCGCGTGGCCCACATGGGGCACGTTGTTATAGGCGTCCAGATAGGGGCGGCCCCATTCGTCGAACAGGTGGTGCCGCCATCCGCGCACCAACATCACCGGATCATCATAGGTCAGGCTGAGGTTGCCGCCGAAATGATCCCGCCGCCCCCGCAGGATAGCCTGCTTGTCGGTTGGGCGATAGAACACCTTGTCCTCCAGCAGATTCAACAGCGCCGCCGGGTTGGGGCAGACCGCGTGCCAAAGATCCATCTCGTCCGGGTCGCCCACACCGGGCCAGTCGGCCTGCATTCCATCCGTGGTCAGGGCCAGTTGGAAATGCACATGCGGGGCCCATCCTCCGTTCTGTGTGGCGTCTCCCAATCGCGCAAAGGCCGCGCCCTGCGCCACCGGATCACCGGGTTTCAGACGATCGCACACCTCGGGATCAAGATGGCCATAAAGCGTATAGAACGCATCACCCTCGGGCGTTTCATGATGCAGGATCACCACCCCGCCATAATCCAGATGCGCGTCCCGGTTCTCGACCGCTTCGACACGCCCACTCATAGGCGCATGAAGAACGGTGCCCGCCGGGGCAAAGACATCAACCGCCAGATGCACGGTGCGCCGATCCGAGGCCTTCCACGGCCCCTTGCGAAACCCCGGCTCGGCATAGATCAAACGCGGTTCGTTGTAATACCCAAGCCAGATGCCATCCCCGAATTCTTCGCCCACGCGTGCGGCCTCGGACAATGGCATGTGAAACGGGTTTTGCGGCCAGGTGGAGTTCTCGACCGAAAGCGATCCCATCGGCGCGTCCGTCAGATCGGTATCAAACATCTGGGCAAACTGACCACGATGGTCCTCCAGATAGGCATGGATGCGCTCGGCCCCGTCAACCACCGGCATCCCGCAGGCCACCCGCAGGCGGGCCGGCATCAGTCCACCATTGACATCGCTCCTTTCCAGAAAGCGCCATGCAGGGGCCTGAGAGATCGTCACATAGGGATCATCCGGGGTCTCAATTGCCATCAGGGTCGAATTGACCACCGAAACGGCAAGCCGCATCCGCAGCAGTGGCCAGATCAGGTCGATTTCATCCGAACGCAGACGGTTGGCGGCGTGATAACCGCGAACCAGCGCTGCCAGCGCGCGCTCGGGCCTTGGATGATCCAGCACGACATAGGCCCCGGCAATGGCCAGATCGCACACACGCGGCGCCGCACACATATCGCCCAGATCGATCAGGCCCGACACGCTGCGCCGCTTGGACAGGGCGCCTTCGACCAGAATGTTATAGTCATTGGCATCGTTGTGAATCGCCTGTTTGGGCAACTCCGCCAATCTGCCCGTGACATCCGCATAACCCTGCACGATCTCCTGCAACAGGGCCCGCCTTGCAGGGTCGCGGACCACGTCCAGTTGGTCAGTAATCCACCCGGCCTGCATCAGATCCCACTTGAAACCCGGCCGGTCCAGCGCGCCATGTGAAAACGGCTCCAGCGCGCGGTCGGTTGCGCCCAGAACACGGCCCAGTTTCAGGATCAGATCCTCGGTTTTGGGAGTCGCGTCGGCATAACACTGCCCCGGCAGGCGTTCCAGCAGCCACACAAGACGCGGCTGGCCTTGCTCATCCGCAATCTCAGGTAGCTCCGTGCCATCCAGGGCCGGGATCACCCTGGGAAAAGGCAAGCCCGGTGCTGTGGACGCAACATGTTCCAGCGCCTTGACCTGCAGATCAACCAAAGCGGTTTCACACCCCGCCCGCATGACCTTCAGCACATAATCCTGACCATTCGTGGCCTGTACCAGAAAGTTCAAATCATACTCACCATCCAGCCGGGTCAGCCTGGCGTCCAGCCCCCAATGCTGCCGCAGGGCCAAGGCCCAAAACTCTGTCATGCCACCCATGCGATTCCCTGCCGTCCTATCACCGGGATCTCCTTCATCTGTCCAAAAAATATCCTCGGGGGGTGAATTGGCCGACAAGGCCAAGAGGGGGGCAGACAGCCCCCCTTCCACCGTCACCCCAAAGCGCGCAGGCGCTTGATCAGAGACGACGTATCCCAGCGCCCGCCGCCCAGCTTCTGTACGTCCTTGTAGAACTGGTCGACCAACGCAGTCACAGGCAGAGACGCCCCGGTCTCGTTCGCCGTATCCAGACAAATGCCCAGATCCTTGCGCATCCAGTCGACGGCAAAGCCGTGGTCAAAATGGTCGTCCAGCATCGTCTCATACCGGTTCGCCATCTGCCAGCTTCCGGCTGCGCCCTGAGAGATCACTTCGACCACAGACCGCCCGTCCAAACCGGCCTTTTCGGCAAAGTGCAATGCCTCGCTCAAACCCTGAACCAGCCCGGCGATGGCGATCTGGTTGCACATCTTGGTCATCTGACCCGCGCCGCTGTCGCCAATGCGCCGACACATCTTGGAATAAACCTGCATCACAGGTTCCGCTGCGTCATAGGCTGCCTGTTCACCACCGCACATGATCGACAAGACACCATTCTCGGCCCCGGCCTGACCGCCCGAGATCGGCGCGTCGACAAAGGCAATTCCTTTCTCTGCCGCAGCCGCAAACAGCTCATGCGTCACTTTCGCGGAAACGGTCGTATGATCGACAAAGATTGCGCCGTCCGACATGCCATGAAACGCGCCGTCATCGCCGCTGCAGACCATGCGCAGATCGTCATCATTGCCAACGCAGGCCATCACAAACTCGGCCCCCGCCGCAGCCTCTTTCGGCGTGGCAGCCGCGGCACCGCCATGCTGAGCCACCCATTTCTCGGCCTTGGCCGACGTACGGTTATAGACGGTGACGTCATGACCCGCTGCCTGCAGATGCCCGGCCATGGGATAGCCCATGACACCCAGACCCAAAAACGCGATTTTTGCCATTGATTGATCCTCTCCGCTGACCGACGGCTGAACGGGGTTCAGACAACCGGTGTGTTTGGCACTGACAAAGCAAAGGTGAGGCCAAAGGGCAACCCCGCGTCAGGGTTTGCCACCCAAATCCTTCAGGATCGGACAATCGGGCCGATCATCCCCGGCACAGGCGTCGATCAGATGGCTCAGCGTGTCGCGCATGGCATTCAGATCGGCGATCTTGGCCTCGATTTGGGTCAGGTGTTGCCGCGCAACGCGTTTGACATCCGCGCTGGCACGGGTTTCGTCCTCATAAAGCGCAAGCAGGGTGCGGCAATCCTCGATCGTGAACCCCAGCGCACGGGCGCGACCCAGAAAGTTCAGCTTGTGAACGTCCTGATCGCGGAAACGGCGATAGCCATTGTCGTCGCGCAGAGGTTTGATCAGGCCGATATCTTCGTAATACCGGATCGTTTTCGCGGGCAGCCCGGTGCTGGCAGAGACATCTCCGATGTTCATGAGGTGACCTCCTGTCTGGCAATGGGCAGCTCCCGCTCGGGCAAGACGGCGCGCACCCGACGCAGGCGCAGCGCGTTCGAGACGACAAAGACGCTGGACAGCGCCATCGCACCCGCTGCCAGCGCAGGTGACAACAGATGCCCGCTGACAGGGTACAGAATACCTGCAGCAACCGGGATCAGCAGGATGTTATACCCAAAGGCCCAGCCAAGGTTCTGCTTGATGTTGCGCAAGGTGCAGCGGCTGATCTCGAGCGCATTTGCGACACCGCGCAGATCGCCTGACATCAACACGACGTCTGCGGTTTCTATCGCCACATCGGTCCCAGAACCGATGGCGATACCGATATCCGATGCCGCAAGGGCAGGCGCGTCGTTGATACCATCACCCACAAAGGCAACCGCGCCATATTCATCCTGCAACCCCCGGATGGCTTGCAATTTGCCGTCGGGCATGACCTCGGCGGTGATGTGATCGATGCCAAGCGCATCCCCCAACGCCCGCGCGGTCCGGGTATTGTCGCCCGTGATCATCGCAAGTTTCAGCCCCATCTGTTGCAACAGTTGCAGCGTGTCGCGCGTGCCGGGTTTGACCGGATCTGCCACCGCCAGCGCAGCCGCCGCGTGGCCATCAATGGCCACAAACAATGGCGTCGTACCGGCCTTGGCATGGCGCTCGGCTTCGTCCGAAAGATCCGACAGGTCGATCCCGCTTTGCCTCATCAACCGATCCGCGCCGACAAGAACCCGGTGCCCCTCGACCAGGGCCGAGACGCCCTGCCCGGTGAGGGACTGAAATTCGGAAACCTGGGGCAACTCCTCAGGGGCCGCGCGAATAATCGCATGGGCAATCGGATGCTCTGATTGCGCCTCGACCGCCGCAGCCAGACGCAGAACCTCGGCCCTGTCAAAGCCATTGGCCGTCACCACATCCGACAATTCAGGCCGTCCAAGCGTCAGCGTCCCGGTCTTGTCAAAGGCCACAACCTTCGCCTGCTGCAGGTGTTGCAGCGCGTCGCCTTTGCGGAACAGAACACCCAGCTCAGCCGCGCGACCGGTACCGACCATGATCGAGGTTGGCGTGGCAAGGCCCATCGCACAAGGGCAGGCGATAATCAGAACCGACACTCCCGCAACCAGTGCCAGAGGCAATGCCGGTGCCGGACCAAAGGCAAGCCAGACCAACACCGTCAGCACCGCTCCGGCAATGACGGCTGGCACGAAATAATGGGTGATCCTGTCAACCAACCCCTGAATGGGCAATTTGGCACCTTGCGCCTGTTCGACCATGCGGATGACCTGAGCCAGCACGGTATCCGCACCCACACGGGTTGCCTGAATACGCAGCGCCCCGGTGCCGTTTACGGTGCCGCCGACAACCTGATCATCTTTGGCCTTGCCAACCGGGACGGGTTCACCCGTGATCATGCTTTCATCAACGTATGACGTGCCATCCAGAACATCGCCATCGACCGGGATCCGCTCACCGGGTCGAATGATCAGCACATCGCCTGCGACAACCTCGGCAATCGGGCGGTCCTGCCAGGCCTCATCCCGCCACACGCGCGCGGTGCTGGGCTGCAGCCCGACCAGCTTGCGGATCGCGGCCCCGGCCCGCCCCTTGGCGCGCGCCTCCAGCAGACGCCCAAGCAGGATCAGTACAATGATGACCGCCGCCGCCTCGAAATAAACATTGGCGGTGCCTTGCGGCAGCAATTGCGGCGCAAAGGTCGCGACAACGGAATAGAGGAAGGCCGCACTGGTGCCCAAAGCAACCAGCGCATTCATATCCGGCGCACCGCGCAGCAGCGAGGGGAACCCCTTGGCATAAAACACGCGACCCGGCCCGATCATCAGAACACTGGTCAGCGTAAACTGAATCAGATGGCTGGCTTGTGTCCCGATTGCGCCCTGAACCCAGTGATGGAAGGCGGGGACAAGATGCCCGCCCATCTCAAGAATGAACACAGGCGCGGCCAGTGCGGCGGCAACAAGCGTTGTCCGGGTCAGCCGGGACATCTCATCGGGATGCGCGCCGGTCTCTGTGCTGTCGGCACCCTCGGACGGAACCGACGGATACCCGGCGGCGGTCACGATCCTCGCCAGCGCGGCAGGGTCGGTTGCCCCTTCGGCAAAGGTCACCGTTGCGCGTTTGGTAGCAAGATTAACGCTTGCCTCAAGCACACCCGGCGCATCCTGCAACGTGCGCTCGATCCGTGAAACGCATGAGGCGCAGTTCATGCCCGAAACTTCGATCTGAGTGTGATGTGGCTGTGCCATCCGAGTCGCCCTGACGCTGTGAACAGGTATCAAATGGGGCTTCCAGTCACGGGAAGGTCAAGAGGTTTGGCCGCTTTATTTCCACCTGTTTGAAAAAAGAACGTTGCGTTTCTGGTCTCTGAAGCAACGCGACACGGATTGGAGGGAATCGCCGCGACCGCTAGCCTTGGGCAAAACCCCGAAGTCATGAGGTCGCTATGTCGCTTTTTACCAGTTCCGCCGCGTGGGTCACGGATGAACACCGGATGTTTGCCGATATGGCGGGCCGGTTTCTGGACGATGAACTTGTGCCCAATATGGAAACATGGCTGGATCAGGGTGTCGTTGACCGGGCGTTCTGGGAAAAGGCAGGTCAGGCCGGGCTGATGGCCGGATCAATCGCCGAGGACCATGGCGGCGTGGGCGGCGGCATGGGGTTTGATGCAGTCACGCTCTACGAACAAAGCTCGCGCGGGGATGCGGGTTGGGGATACGGCATCCAGTCTATCGTGACCCACTATATCAACGCCTATGGCAGCGACGAGCAAAAGCAGAAATGGCTGCCAAAGCTCGCGTCCGGGGAAATGGTCGGCGCGCTTGCCATGACCGAGCCCGGCACTGGGTCAGACGTGCAGGCCGTGCGAACAACGGCCGAGCAGGATGGAAATTCCTACCGCATCAATGGATCCAAGATGTTCATCACCAACGGCCAGTCCGCCGATCTGGTGATTGTCACGGCCAAGACCGACAAGTCGCTGGGTGCCAAAGGCGTCTCGCTGATTGTTGTCGAGACGGACGGCGCCGATGGGTTTCGTCGGGGCAAGAACCTTAAAAAACTGGGCATGAAGGCCAATGATACGGCCGAGCTTTTCTTTGAGGACGTCAAAGTGCCCATGACCAACCTGCTTGGCCCGGAAGAGGGGCAGGGGTTCTACCAACTGATGAAGCAATTGCCGTGGGAACGGTTGACGATTGGCATCATGGCGCTGGGGGCAATCGACTTTGCCATCGCCGAGACCGTGAATTATGTGCAGGAGCGTAAGGCCTTTGGTCAGCGGGTAATGGATTTCCAGAACACGCGCTTCAAGCTGGCCGAATGCAAAACCAAGGCTGAGGTTCTGCGCAGTTTCGTGAACGACTGCATTGCCAAGCTGGAAACGGGCGAGTTGGACGCGGCCACGGCCTCGATGGTGAAATATTGGGGTTCCGAGACCCAGAACGAAGTGATGCACGAATGCCTCCAGCTCTTTGGCGGCTACGGCTTCATGATGGAATACCCCATCGCGCGTCTTTATGCAGATGCGCGGGTTCAGATGATCTATGGCGGAACAAACGAAGTGATGAAGGAACTCATCGCCCGCTCGCTGGATGTCTGAACAGGCGGGGGCTCCCGCCCATCGTCGATATTCCTGTCGGAACATCTCCTCTGGTTGGGCCGGGCCAGGGCGGGCAAAGCCCGCGCCGACCCGGCCCCCCTGCCGTCCGCAGGACCCAAGGCCAAAAGCCGCCCAGCAGGTGGTAAAATGCCGTATC